>JAAYPG010000051.1 GCA_012519905.1 Clostridiales bacterium
GGAATTCCAAGTGAGTTAGACACAGCTATAGCTGCGACTATATTAACTACATTATGGCGCCCTAAAAGCTTGGTATTAAACTGAGCCTTCTCTTTATTCGATGTAATAACAGTAAATTCCGTTCCTTTTGATGACACCTTAATATCAAGGACTTGGTAACCGGCTTGTGGATTATCGGTACTATAGTAAATAGGGTTATTTAGGCCTTCTTTTCCAAGGATATATTCATTATCCCCGTTTAAAAATATGAGGCCATTATTAGGAAGTGCGTCTGCAAGTTCAAATTTTGTCATAATAATATTGTCTATAGACTTGAAGGATTCTAAATGTTGGGGGCCAATTGATGTAATAATCCCATGGGTGGGATTAACAATATCGCATAGTTCCTTAATATCGCCAACATTTCTTGCTCCCATCTCACATACAAAGATATCATGGATAGGCTTAAGCTCTGACCTTATGGTTTTAACAACACCCATTGGTGTATTATAGCTTTCTGGGGTAATAAGTACATTATATTTTGCTTGTAAAAGGGTTGATAGAAAATACTTAACGCTGGTCTTGCCATAGCTTCCTGTTATGCCAATAACAAGTAGCTTAGGGCTCTGCTTTAGCATTCTTTTTGCATCCTTAATATAGTGGTTATTTATTGCCTTTTCGATTGGCTTATTAATTATATTAGCTAAGATAACTAATAATGGTTCAAATAAGCAAATCAAGGAGGCTGCCAAGACAGCCATCTGCAGGTAATTGTTCCATCCATATATAGGGCTAGCCAGTAATAATAATCCTAATATTAAGCTGGCAAAGATTGAGTTTGTAGCAATTAGTCTCTTAACCCTAGGTGTGTAGACTAACTTTTTCTTTACTTTGGCTCTACTTAAGGAGTAATAATATGAAAAAACTATAAGAGTTCCTATTATAAGTAGAAATACAACAGCTAAAATAGGCCATACTACCATCAGAATTGTGCTAAATAAGTGGATAATAAGAATACTTTGCTTTCCCTTATTTTGCTGTAGCCAGGTAAAATGTACATTGTTTTTATAACCGTTAAGCTGAAACATATGTAAATTATACTTAAGTTCATAAATAAAGGTTAATATAAAAACCATAAGACCTACTATATATAAGTAATCAATAATCTCCATTTTTAAACTCCGTTTCTGTGTTTTGTTTAGCTTATACTAAAATATGATTTCATAACCTTATCAAATATATAGGGTTGGTCTATAAAAGAAAAATGTCCTGCACCCTTTAATACAACTAACCCAGCCTTAGGTATGGCTTTCTCCATAATATGAGCATCTGAAATAGGAGTAGCCGTATCCTGGTCCCCCCAAATCAGAAGAGTATCCACCCTTATCTTATCTAAGTGGTCAGTTAGGTCCTCATTCACGGCCTTTACTAGGCATTGCCTCATAAGGGGTGAAGCATTTCGATAGTCTGCAGAGCCTTGCTTGCTTTTCCAATTATCAATAGCCTCAGAGAAGAAGGCTTGAAGAAGCTTGCTATTGGCCAATTTCTTTACTATCTTATATATTCTAATCTTAGCCTTCTGCTTTATTGATCTTTTAGGAAGAATTCCTGCACTGTCTATCAATACGATTTTATCTATCTTAATTGATAGATCTTTCCTACTGGCAAGTTTAATTATAACCCTTCCACCATAGGAATGGCCTATAAATGAAGTCTCTTTTATGTTTATTTTATCTAAAAATTTTAGCACAAAGTTAGCGTAATCATTTACTTCCCAAGCTTCTCTTGGTTCATCACTATGTCCAAAGCCCGGAAAATCCAGTTGAATCACCTTGTAATGTGAATTTATAGAATTGGCAATAGGGTCATACATATCCAAGGAGGTTCCCCAGCCCTGTAGTATGACTACAGCTTTTCCTTGACCTGAAATTTTGTAATTTATCTTATAATTATCAATTATTATTTCCATATAAAATCCTCTATTATATAATCTACTTTCAGTCATCAGTATAACTCAATCTATGTTCTAAGTAAAGGAACTTCCTTAACTATATTATATAGAATTATATAAATGTTACCAGAGATTTGCATACTATTTACACAAGGTTTTTGAATAAATAAATGGAGAGGAAAATAGTATGATTCTTATAATTAAATAAGAAAATGGCATACTAATAGGGTAGATAGATAAAGGAGGCCTTGATTGTCAAATAAAATGAAAAGTACAAGAAACCATAAGAAGGAAGATGGGAAATTCCATTCAAAGCATATAAAGCATGATCCTCAAGCAGAGAGTGCTAGAGCGGTATTTGGACTACATGAAGATAATCCTAAGGAAAAGAGGAGTGACACAAGCAGATAAGGTCTTGGGTTACTAACTTAATAATGAAGGGGCTCTTGTGAAATGGTTCCAGTACAAGAGCCTTTTTATTCATCCTTTACATCACTACAGTTGCTCTTTAATCCATTATAATTTGATATATTCTTGCAGTCATACTTTTCAATAGGTTCAGGTCCCCGTACTATGGTCCTGTCTATTCGCATTATGCCCTCATCATTGGCCTTTACTCTCCAGTCTACCATCTGAATAGTATCATTTATGATTTCAATTCCCGGAATCCCTCTAGTATTGATACAACACCCGGTATTAAAGTAGGGAAGTTCATCTTTCTTTGGAAACTTGGTTCGGTGAGTGTGTCCACATATAAGCATAATTTTATGCTTCTTAATCCACTTATTATAGTTTTTCTCAACCTTGTGTCTTTTGTAAAGATTCCGAGCCGGACTAGCAGGGTTCTCAAATCCGACTATATGAAGAAAACGCCAAAAGTAACGTAGTAGTACCATGGAAATAAACCAGAGCTGATCATTAATAAAATCGCCCTGGTGTCCATGGACTATAAGAATTTCCTGCTTTGTTACCCTATGCTTTAGTATTAGGGCTTCCATGGGCTCTATTCCATGAAATAAATCAACTCTTTTTTGATTATACTCATCATAAAACTGATATAAATTTTTCTCAACATATTTTTTATCTCTTAAATATATATTGTGATTTCCATAAATCATTCTAAGTCTACCCTTATCATAGAACTTTTTTATTGCTATAAAGATGTCCTTATGGGCCAGCCTTATATGGTTAAAATTCTTATGTTCCCATAGCTCATCACCATCCCCCGCCTCAATATATATATAGCCTTGGTTGTTATAATAGTTTAGAACATGGAGAAAAATCGCTTGATTACGAGCAAACTCATCGGACACACTATCATCACCACGATGAGTGTCACCTAATATAATATATTTTGAGTTTATATCAAAATATTCTACTCTTGCTTCCTTATAAGCCTTGGTTAATCTCTTTTCTGTGTTCATAGTATTTATCCTTATTTTTTTATTATGTTATGCAAATATAATAAGCTTATTCATGTACTAATGGATTGACTTTACATTTAAGGAATAGTAGATTCTTATATATTGATCATATCTTATATAAGCCCAATATAATCTATAGCAAGTATCAGTTATCCATTAAAATGAGAAAGATAAGTAAATAGAAAGGTGTTAGTATGGTTATAGGAACTATTAAACTAAAAATATTTGCTCCCTGGGTACATTCATTAAAGGAAAAGCGAATGGTAGTTAAAAGCCTATGCGCCAGGATAAAAAACAAATTCAATGTATCCATAGCGGAGGTAGAGGACCAGGATATACATCAGAGCATAGTGCTTGGTGTTGCCTGTGTGACTACCGATAATGCCCACGCAGATCAGATACTAGATAAGGTAATCAGATTTATTGAAGCCAATACAGAGGGAGAAATCATTCACCTAGAGCGTGAAAACCTTTATTGACATGTATTGGAAGAAGGGCTACAATAAGTAAAAGTTTTGGAACAATAGAAGAATAAGCAAGGTACAAGTAGGCTGGAGCCTACATGAATATTAATTGATGGGAGAGGAGTAGACTTTATGCAGATAGCATCTTTATTCCAGAAGGACAGGACTGTACTTTCTCTTGAGATTTTTCCTCCTAAGAAAACCAGTCCAATTGAGACTATATATAAAACACTAGATAATCTTAAGAATATTGAGCCTGATTTTATAAGCGTCACATATGGAGCAGGAGGAAATGCTGGGGATACATCCACAGCTGATATTTCAGAATATATTTTACACAAGTATGGGATTTTACCCTTAGCCCATTTGACCTGTGTTAATTATACTAGGCAGGAGATAGGTCAGATATTAGACATTCTTAAAAAGAAGGAGATAAAGAATGTACTTGCATTAAGGGGAGATATAAATCCCAATTTTACACCTAAAAAAGAGTTCAGCTATGCCAGCGAACTGGTGGAATATATAAATGCAAGGGGAGACTTTTATATATCCGGGGCATGTTATCCAGAAGGACATGTAGATGCAGAGAGTATAGATAAGGATATTGAGAATTTAAAATATAAGGTAGATGCTGGGGCGCAGCACTTGATAACTCAGGTATTTTTTGATAATGCACATTTTTATAGTTTTTTGGAGAAAGCAAGGCGGGCTAATATTAGAGTTCCAATTCAAGCTGGTATTATGCCAGTAATTAATAAGGCGCAGATTGAAAGGATGGTAAC
>JAAYPG010000052.1 GCA_012519905.1 Clostridiales bacterium
CATACACATCCCAGATAAATAGAGGTCCCATATCAAGGCCACCGATGAATTGTGAATAATCGTTATTCTCAACAGCTTCATCAAACATCATTGTAAGTGTTTCATCTACAGCTCTCTCATCACGGAACTTAGTATAATAACTATCTTTCCATGCATCTGAATCTTCATATCCAGGAACTGGATCTGTCCATAGGTTATAAGCGAAAGCAATTTTTTCTGCTGTTTCTTTATCATAACTTGAAGGAATTACACCAACGTTGTCAGAGAAGTAAGCTGCATATTTATTGCCACCCTTAGGTCCCTTAGGGAATAATACAAATCCAAAATCGTCTTCCATGGATGCTAAAGCTTGACCAGAGTTATACTCCTCAGCTACTCTTATAGCAACCTTACCATCATTAAATGCAGGTCCAAACCAATCCCAGTTTGAATCTGGAGGTGCTGGCATCTCATAGCCTTTTTCGATCAAGCCAACAGCCCACTGAATTGCCTCAAGGAAGTTAGGATCTGTAATTCCGCTATAGTATTTGCCATCAGCGTCTTTACCAACATATCTTGCATCATTAGAAGTTATAGCACCTCTAAATAGGTCTACTGAGAAGCTTACTGTAGCATATTGATCAGTGATACCATCGCTATTAGTATCTCTGGTTAAAGTGTTACATACGTCTTCAAATGCTTCCCATGTCCACTCACCACTTGCCTGTAAGTTATATAGGTGATCAGGATCTAAACCAGCTTCCTGGAATAATCTCTTGTTCCAGAATACACCAAGCTTAGGCTCAGGTTTTCCAGCATTCATACCATATATGGAATCTCCATATGTAGTTGCTTCTGTAACGTTCTTAATCCATTTGCTCTCTGAAAAATCTAAGCTATCAAGAGTTGCTAAGTCATATACAAGACCGTTAGCTATAGGAGCTACTGCCCAACCTGGAGCAAGTAAGAAAATCTGAGCAGCAGGATCTTCTGCTACTGTTGAAGTAGTGAATAATTCTTGCATGCCGCCCCAGTCAGTAATTGCCACTTGCTTCATTGTGAAATTGTATTTCTCTTGAATCATTTCACGGTACTCCTGCTGTGCTTCCTGGAAAGCATTAGTAGGAGCGGGAGTTTCTTGTGGTGACCACCAGTCACCAATGATGATTTCCATGCCACCAAGATCTACTGTAGGCTCTTCTTCTACAGGATCTTCTTCTACTGGCTCATCTTCAACAACATCCTGCTTGTCATCATCTTTAACATCTTCTACAACAGGATTGTCAACTTCGTTGCCCTTACCCTCATCGTCGTCTTTCTTTCCGCATGCAGCAAGCATAGTAAAGCTTAAAGCTAATACAGAAAGAAGTACAAGCAACGTTTTAATATTTCTTTTCATATCCTTTCCTCCTATTTCTTAATATTATTTATAGTAAAGTGTATAACACTTTCTATACATGATTACATTTTGATACCTGTCTGGCTTAAGCTTTCTACAAAAGCCCTCTGAGATACTATGTATATAAGTAATAAAGGTATTATGGCCATGATCATACCTGTTGATATCATCATCTGCCCATAAGCAATGGATGCCCTAACTCCGCCTCCAATACCATTGAGATAATCACCTAGTAACTGCGATATAGCAGTTAGCTTTCTAGATAGAAGTGATATATCACCTAAGAACATAGTTGAGAAAAACGAGTCTGTCCACTGCCACACAAAGGCAAATAGAAAACAGGATGTAATTATGGGCTTGGCATCAGGTAACATTATTCTTATAAATGTAGCAAAGTTTCCACAGCCATCTACATAAGCCGCCTCTTCTAATTCCTTAGGTACTCCTCTATAATACTGCCTTATCAAGAAGATGTATAAACCACCTTTTAAGCCCATCGAGGTAAGACTCATAAACATATATGGTAAAGGAGATTTTAGAAGGTTTATGGTTTGCCCCGTAAAGAACTCAACAATTCCAAATATATCAAAAAATCTAAAGTTCAAATATAAAGATGAAAGAATTGTCTGTGGTGGCACAAGGATAACTAATATCACACAAGCGAACCAAAATTTCTTTAAGGGGAAGTTGAATCTGGCAAAGCCATATCCAACAACCGTAGCCGATGCAACCTGCAAAACACTTATAATTACTGAAAAAATCAGTGAATTGCGTAAGGATTTCCAATAATCTATAAGGTAACTAACCAATTTATAGTTCTCTGTTGTAAAATTTCTAGGTACAACTATAATTGTTGGGTCATACAAATCCTTCTCTAACATAAAGCTCATAGATACCTTATTTAGTAGCGGTTGTATTATTAGAAAACATACACCGAATAGCAATGCAGCTCTCAGAAAAGAATATATTTTACTGGTTATAGTTTTCTTTAGTAAATAGCCTCCTGATTGCTTATTCCTATAGATAGCCAATTTCCACTTATCTCGAATTCGTTTATTCATAATAATACACCCACCTTGAAGTAATTGCAGAGAACACAGCAATAATCACTATAACAGCTAGGAAATAAACCCATGCCATGGCTGAACTAAAGCCATAATCCAATCTTATCATGTTTGTACGAATCTTTTCCATAACCTCACTATCGGTTCTCATAAAGAAGTCAATTATCGTGTAAATTACATTTACTAAAATAACTGAACTAACCATTGGTAATGTAATCTTCCAGAAGCTCTCCCATGCTGAACAGCCTTCTATCTTTGCTGCTTCGTACATGCTCTTTGGTATAGACTGAAGTCCGGATAGGAAAATAATTATCTGAATACCTGATGATAATACAACTTCGTACACGGAGTTTAGAACCTCATATACAGTCTCTAAAAACCTTGAACTCATTCCGCTATTGGATAAGATTTCTTGTAAACTGGCAGTAATATCTACAACATTGGAGTTCTCTTGAATATAGCTCTTCATTCCATCTAGCATACTATTGTTAAACTCAAGCCCTACTAGAACACCTGATGAAAGTATTACCGGTAGAAAAAACACAGCTCGAACTAGTCCTCTTCCCTTAAACTTTTGATTTAAAAGCAAGGCCATTATGAAACTAACAATTAGAACTGCAGGAACATTGATTGCCATTCTAGAAATCTCTTCTGTCATCATTCTGTTAAACTCTGGATCCTCAGTAAATGCTCTAATAAAATTTCTAAAGCCTATATTCTCCAGTACAAAACCTTTATTACCAGTGGATATAATTACATTGCTGAAGCTCATCCGAAATGATTCCAGGAGGGGAACAGCCATAAATGAGATAAAACCTATTATAAAAGGAAGTATATACAAATATCCAACTATCGCTCTCTTTTTTCGCAGGTTTTTCTGCTTATTCTTAGCCATTTTTACCTCCTTTCCACTAGATAATCATTGGCAGGAATAGTTATATCGCCAGTGATAAAGTCAAAGTTATTATAATTAACAAATACTTTGGTTCCATCTTCATAAGTAGACACCACAACACCCTTATCAATAATCTCATGGTCTATCAGGTACTGATCAAATGTATGTCCTAACTCATTCTCGTATCTACTATAAATATTATAAGCCTCTTCTTTCCACAGGTTATAATCTGTACCAAAAAAGTATGTGTAGTTAGAATTCTGCAGATAACTTGTCGGCTTATTCATAAAGACAAATGATAATCCGGCTCCGTTTTCTGCACTTCTTAGTATCTCAGCTTGAAAATCTCCTGATAAATTAATTGGATTACCTGAGTAATTTACTAAGCCGTGTATAGCCATGGTATAGAATGGTACTGAATGATCGATAATATGATACTCTCTTCCTTTCAGCTCCAAACCTACCACAAAATCCACATAAGGAAGTACATAATCATTTCCATGATTCACAACCACACCCGCACCGGAGGAATTTATGTCATTTAGTTTATCCTGCTGCATCTTAAGAACTTCACTTCTTGTGATAAGATTCTTTTGATAATAATCTGCAGCTAACAGATATCCTATATCAGAAAATGCGACTCCAGCTGCTGAGTATTTATTGGCATAGTCGGTTAGATTTTGCATGTACTGGATAGTTAATTGTGGCTTTAGCAGATAGAAATGGTCCTTCCAATCCTCTATACCGTAGTATATAGGTGAAAAGTTATAAAGCTTAATAACTTCTCTACTGCTATATCTTGCACTATCTCTTTTGATTATAAATCCGTCAAACATATTACTATCATGAG
The DNA here is from genome assembly GCA_012519905.1 of Clostridiales bacterium. Classification (GTDB taxonomy): domain Bacteria; phylum Bacillota; class Clostridia; order Lachnospirales; family Lachnospiraceae; genus Mobilitalea. The sequence continues at coordinate 4,188 of JAAYPG010000052.1, forward strand.
CATGCATTACGACACCTTCTAGATATAAAGGTATACCAAGCTCATTGCTACGATCAATAAATTTATGTAATTTCTTTTTGCTACCTAGCTCAGAAACTGTTTTTACTTTGTTTAGAACCTGCTGCTTAACACCCTTATTCATCCAACCACTGTATCTTATAGAAAGATTTTCATAGCCTTTTTCACTTAATTCAGTAATAATATTATAGGCATCATCATAGGTTGTAAGTGGAGTTGGTACTGATACAGGCATTCCAAAGCGTTGTTTTACTTGGTCAACAGCACCTATAAAGGTAATATTTATCGGTGTGCTCTTATCATCATTTTTAGTCAGATTAGCATTTTTTATAAGATAATCTCTGTAGGAGCTAGCCATATCGGTATAGCTTGAACTTTCTAGAAATCTATAACGCTGCTTTAGCACTCCTTCTGGCTTCTTAGCTTCATAAACCATAACTGATTTATCTGTTTTTGCTGATACCTGAACTGATGCAGAATGCAGTGTTATATAAGCAGCATGTACATAATTGTAACTATGGGTTCTACCACTTACATCAGCTTCTATAGATGCAACTGCCTTACCATCCTCTAATATACATATAAGGGAATTGTCGTTCTTAGATATCCCAAAGACTGGGTAGGCCGCTCTACTTTCATCTATTACTGCATCTCTCTTAAGTCCACCGTCCCAACCATACATTTCAGTATAATAGGGAATCTGTTTGTTCTTACCATTATTAAAATTAATTATTCCACCATTACCATCAGGAACTAAAGCAAAACCTTCATCCTCTGTATTTCCAGCGCCAAGATAAGGTAATAACTTAACCTTAGTTAGGGGATAGAGGCTTTTCCACTGCATATCCTCGAAAGGAACTTCAACTACAAGCTCTCCGTCCTCTAATCTATATACGACTGACACATTGAAGTATGGTTTTTCAGCCGCCTTACCTTGCTCATATCTTGCTTTATCTTCCTCTAGATCCTCAAGTGTATATCCTACATCAGCGAATATACCTTCTATTCTTCTTTTAAGATAATCCTGAGCCCCTTCTCTCAGCTCATAAACAGGCTCATCTACAAGATCAGGATATTTTTCAATTAATTCATTCTTATTATCCGTCGGTCTTAGCTTATTCAGGTCTATCTTTCGGTAATAATCAACTACAGATCTTCTCTGCTTGTTCTCCATTCTATCCAAGAATATATTCATTCTAGATTCTGGTATAGCATTTGGAATGTTAAAAGTCTTCTCAACATCTCCTATTGTATAGTTTACTTTAATTGAATCCTCATTCTGTTCAACTGTATATATGTTTTTTGATATACTATACTCAAAATTATTATATAGTGTTGTCATACCAGCTTCATTTGAGAACTCAATTAGCATCGTAGACTGTAGATACTTTTTACTTTCTGGATCTGCATAAGGATCATTAGCAGCATCTATCGGATTAGAATACCATGTTGAATTATTTGCTTTATTTAAGACTTCAAAATATGTTGTACTTGGATCTAAAGTGAATTTTAGCTTTTCATCCTCTAAGACAAAGGCTTCATCACTTTCTTCATAAGCATAAGTTGCTATAATCTCTTCCTGTTCCTCTTCTTTCTTACAGGCTGCTAAAAGCAGAACCATTAAGAGGAATAGGCTTAATTTTTTTATTTTAATCATCACTAATCCTCCTTATTAGTAGAAGCGGAAACTTATTTCTTTGTACAACGATACAAAATATGCTATAGCATCAGATATTAGGGTGAAGAATAGAAGTAACATAAATATAATCACCATCATACCTACTATCGTTGCAAACAAGGTTACTAAAGCTTTACTTAATGTATAGTCATGTATCATCATAACCGCACTAATAATTAGGGCTCCGCACCAAATATATGAAAAGTAATATAGAAAACCGTAAAATGCACCTTCTTCAACAGTTATTACATTACTGATAAATATCATTGGTAGCTGTAAAAGAACATATGGAGTCAATGAATATCCAATGGCCATATATATGTCCTTCATTGTACCCTTACCATCAAACAAAGTGGTAAGTCCCCAGTTAGCTATACAACCTATAATAATAGGAGCTAAAAATCCTAGGATTATCTCTATTAAGTTCACAAATTCCCATATAACATTAACAAACAGGAAGCTAGAAAATTGTAATCTTAGTATATTAGTGAGTAAGGCAGCCACTATTATTACATTGGCAGCTCCTACTGATCCTCGCTTCTCATGAGTTAAATCCCAGAATCCATCCATTGGATGGGTAATCACATATAAGGAGTAACGAAGAGTGGTACCTAAGTGTCGCAATTTATTAAGCCTATTCTCAGAAATCCACTTCGATGATTTCACTTTCATTCTACACCCACCTCTCTCCTTATCTTTTTAATCTTACCTATTACAATAGGCACTGTAATAATCAAAAAGAATGATGTAAAAATCCATGCTATATTTTCTTCAATCCATTCCTTACGATATAATTGGAAAGCTTTAGAATAGTTCATTCTATCTAGAGCAAATTCAAAATATTCCATAGCCTCTTTATATCTTTCCTGTCTTAGTAAAGAACGACCAATACCTATGTAGGCCATATCATAATTACCATTAAGCCTTAATACTTCTCTCCAATAATCTGCTGATAAATCATATTGACCTAGGGAGTAAGCCTTAATAGCATCATTAATTAATTTGCCATATTCGGTTAATGTATAAAATGTTATTCCTAAATTACGTGAATCCAGCACCAGTAAGTCAGTGCCCATATGTTCAAGAGCTGTAGGAAACTGTTGATATCCCAGCTTATTACCTAGGCTACCGAAGGCATATAATAAATTACCTTGATCATCATAGCCGAATATCCTACCTCTGGTTCTGTCTATGGCATAATAAATATCATTGTCTAATACCGTAATATCAATAAGCCTTGAGCTTCCAGACACACCACCTGCAGTATCCCACCATTGATCTCCTATCGGTGGAAGATATCCATTCTTAACCAATATGTCTGTACCCATTGAATTTAATTTACGAATGGGCTTTGCCTCATCATTACGCAATTGATACTCCTCAAATATTGCGTTTGTGGCATATAAAAACCCGTCCTTATCCATAGCTACATTATTATACTCAGTCGGAACAAACTGGGCCATTTGAGATTTTTGCTTTTGGGTGGATAGAAGCTTCCATATATAGTCAGTCAGATTGAACCTAACCTCACTGGCTCCCATATATCCGATGAACAAGCCATCCCTATCGTACTGCAGATAACCCTTATTGAAGTTTCTAGCAAGTACAAAGCATCTTCCAGCCTTATCTGCAACTAATTTGGTTGGTAAAAAATCCGCCGCCTTATCAACGGTTTCATCAGTAGGGCGAGTAATTACTTTAATTAACTTATAATCTGAGCTTAGGTGTAGAACCCTTTGGTTGTTAGTATCTGCAATATATAATTCACCTGTCTCAGTAACGAAGATATCATGTGGTTGTGAAAATGTATTAAGCTCTACATCTCCGCTAAATTCATAAATTTGATCTATTACTTCAATATTATTATTCCCATCTCTTTCAAGTACTACTATCCTGTGATTTCCTGTATCACATACATAGATACGATTATCTCTTACATAGAGTCCTTGGGGATTATTGAAATCACCGATACCAAGCTTTGATCCTGTTACGGTTTCCTGTACACTATAGGCATCTGGTGATTCTCTTTCTACTTCCCAGTAATCATAAGTGTATGTATAAACCGATCTTTCAGCCTTTACAGTTGCAGACGGAAACAGTATTAAAGCTACGAAAAAGAAAATAATGGGTATAAACTTTTTTCCTCTCATTGTTTCCTCCTCAATCTTTTATACCAGAGCTTGCCATAGTCTCTAGAATATTACTTTCTGCTACAATAAATACCGTAATCGGAACTATCATCATTACTAAGGATACCGCTGATCCTACTCCTGCTCTAGCTATACCTCCACTAAGTATCTGTTGAAGGGCATAGGGCAGAGTCTTTAATTCTTCAGAATATATAAAGTTTGATGCCTTTGTATTCCACAAGCCTTGAACAGAGAAAATCATTAGTGTTAGCCAGGCAGGCTTAACTACTGGTAAGACGATTCTACTAAATATTCTCCATTCCCTGGCACCGTCTATTTTAGCCGCTTCTATGAGCACATCTGGTATACCCTCCATGTATTGCTTCATTAGGAACAATCCCATGGGAGATGCAAAGGCAGGAACAATAATTGCCCAATATGTATCAACCCATCCTATCTTTGACATAATCAAGTAATTGGGTATTGCAGTTACATAGCCACTAAACATTAATGCTACTACAACTAAGTTAAAGAATGCTCTGCTACCTGGGAAATTGTACTTTGCTAATACATATGCACCCATCGAAGATATTATCAAATGCCCTGCAGTACCTACTGCCGTTATAAATACTGTATTAAACAAATACCTTGTAAATGGCACCCATGATTTACCCATTATAACTAGTAAATCCTGAAAGTTATCCATGGTTGGGTTTTTAACAAATAGTCTAGGCGGATAGATAAATATCTCATCCAAAGGCTTGAAAGCACTGTTTATAGCATAAACTAATGGGAAGGCCATAAATACGCCAAAAAATATCAATATGAAATTTACTCCCAAATCTCCCGTTAAGGAGCGGTTTGGTTTACTTCGTCTAATGCGCAACTTCTTCTTCATCGCTATCTTCTCCATATCATCTACCTCAAGTTCCTACTCGGCGCAAGAATGCCTGGATTACCTTATTGCATAAAATCATAGTAACGAACAGAATTGTTGCTATAGCTGCCGCATAACCCATTTCAAATCTTACAGAGCCATAATCAATCAAGTGTGTTACAACCGTCTGGGTCGCATAGTCCGTACTCGGGAAGCCTGTCAGAGCCATCGGAACATCAGCAACACCAAATGACTGTGTGATTGTCATAACTGCACCGAATAATAACATTGGTTTCATATTAGGTAAGGTAATATACCATAATTCCTGCCAGCGATTTTTTATACCATCAATATATCCTGCCTCATATTGAGACTTATCAATACCTTGCAGTCCGGCTACGAAGGCTAAGAAGCCTGTACCCAGACTCATCCACAATGTAACTATAATAACTATAGTCAACATATACTGCGGATTAGTTAGCCATAATATGGGCTGGCTTATAATTCCCAGATTTAGCAAGAAGGCATTTATGTATCCGTATGCATCTCCAGAGAATATAATTGACCATATTAGGTAAACCTGACCCGATATAGTCGGGGCATAGAATATTACAACTGCAAAGGCTTTTAAATATCTAGGTAACTCATTTATGAACCAGGCAAATATAAATGCTGCTAAGTAACCAATCGGTCCCGTTATCACCGCTATTAGGAATGTATTCTTTACAGCGATTAGAAACACATCATCAGCAAGTATTAAATTTATATAGTTTTGAATACCTATAAACTTTGGCGGTTCCAATACATTATAATATGTAAAACTTAAGAACAAGGAAGCGACTACTGGTAAAACATAAAATAGAAAAAACAAAGAAGCATATGGAGCTAGGAAGTAATAATATGTCTTTGATTTTTTTGCTATCTTCCATGAAATAGACGCATTTCTTTTCTTTATTTCAATGTAGCGTTTTAATACTGACATCTCTTTATCCCTCCTATCATTTATCATCAAGTCCAAATTCTATGCGTTTCTTCTCTATCTCTTCATTAATTGTTCTTCCATAATCTAATAAGGTTTCTCGGGTATCCTCGTTCCTATTAATGGTCCTTCTAATAGCATTGGTTATGTGTCTTCCGGTAAAGTAACCTCCGGCAACCTCTTTTAGACCTACTGTCCAATCCCATTGTTCTTCTAGTACAGCAATTTGGCTACTACTCCAAGACAAGCGCTTAAAGGCATCCTTATTAGCTGTTGCGTACCTAGCTGATGCTCCCAGGATACTTTCCATCTCTTGGCCAAAACGTACCTGAGTATCAGCACTAACCCACCATTTTAAGAACTCCCAAGATTTTTGTTTAATATCTTCCCTCTCCTGTTTAAACATCATGGAGCCAGTAACTGATGTATGAGCAGATCTATCAATTGTTCCATCTTCCTTCAGAGTGCCTGGAATTAATGTAAAGTCCCATAAACCTCTAATCTCAGGGGCAAATACAACCAATGTATTAAATACATAGAAATCCTGAATACCTAAAGGCATCTCACCGGATCTAAATCTGTTCGGAAAATCATAAATCGTAGGCAACTTATACTGTGTAAACAGATGAGTAAATGAATCAAATGCCTTAATGCCGCTCTCCTCATCAATTAATGTATGGGTGCCCTCTTCATTGTATACTGAACCACCATTTTGATATAGCATAGCAAAGAAGGTGGACAGGTCAGGATTAGATACACCATTTATCAATCTATCAGTAGAAGGTATGGCAACCTGCATATTTTTTTGCTGTATTATAGGTAAAATATTAATTAAGTCATCCCAGGTCTGCGGAATCTCTAAGCCAAGCTCCTCCATAATATCTGTACGATAGAACATAACATTAAAGTTCTGGGTCTCTGGTAGAGCATAAAGTCCACCTTCGAATTTGAATGACTCATATGAGCTTGGATAAAATTCTTCTAGAACCTTTTCATATCCATCAAACTGCGTTAAATCTTCTACCGCACTACGTAATGCGTAATTGACAGGCTCTCCCTGTCCCGCTGACAAGACTACATCTGGTCCGGTCCCTGCTAGAACTGCATTAAGTAGAGTGGCTGGCTCAACCAGTTTCAGATTTACTTTTATATTTGTATTAGGTGTAAATGTATCATCTATCATTGTCTTTAAGACAGTACTTTGATCACGACCAGTTAATATCCACACATCGATGGCTTCGTCCTTATCATATACATCGCCTAGGGCATTGTAATCAACCACAAAGGATGCAGCAAAGGATTTAATCTCATGAACAAACTTGTCTATTGCACTTTCCTTAACTTCGTCCGGCTTTTCATTGATACCTGTTATAGTTATATAATCGACATCTAATGGAGCCTCACTGAATAAGAGAATAGAAGTTCCAAAAGCACTTATATTTTCTTTAAATCTTGTAAATGCTACAGGTATCTTGTCTGGCTTATCAACAAACGTCTCCAGCTGTTCTGCCAAGGTAATTAAAGCCCCCAGCTGTTCCGCCTTTTGTCCTGTGATACTAACAACGTCATCAATAATTTTGAACAGTCTTTTGCTTTCTATATCCATGGCCTCTATTACTTCCGGATATACATCTTGAATTCTATAATCCCTGTATCTATCCGGGTTAGTACCTGTAAGGACCAATATCTTTCTATAGATTTCATTTAATCTATAAACGGAGTCCTGCATATCATTTAGAACTAATCCCAAATCACCCAAAGTTACTTCCATTCTTAAGGTGTGCTCACCCTTTGTTAGATAGAATTTATAGGGATTATTCTCTTCATCTGATAGAGTAATTGACTCCCATTTATTATTATACTTAAATCCTAATTCCTTAACTTCTCTAAAAGGTATTTCTCCGTCAATATAAAGGGTTCTTGTAGATTTAAAACCTCTTTGATAATTTTGCCTACCCTTTATAGTTATATTGTAAAACCCATCCTCTGGCACATTAAATTCCCATTCAATCCACTGTCCTGGAATTCTCCACGCATTACCCCCTATCATGTTTAGACGAATCTGGGATACGCTGTAAGGTACAGTATTGGAAGATGATCTATCATATAGTGCATATAGCGAAGGTGAAGATCGTTGGGATGAATGCTCCCCTTGCACAAGCTCCTTATGATTTAACGCCAACTCCGAAACCTGCTGATCGGGTTTATCATTTAGATACTCTTCATAAGTAGGAGTTTCCTTAATAGCTTCTAATGTAATACTCTTAATCACTACGGGCTCATTAACTGCTTCTAATGCAATAGTATTCTTTCCTTCATTAAAATAAAAGTAATATGGTTCTGTATAATAACCTAAATCATCTTTAAAGTAAGCTCTGATCCAATCTGGCTTATCTATCTGTGTAGGACGAATTTCGTTTCCTTGATTATCCTGCTTAACTTCATTTTTGTCGATCCATAACCTAGTGAAGCTTAGAGCCTCAGCTCCTATAAAGGGAAGATCATTATTAATGAGTAATTTTCTTTCTATATCTACTCCTCTAGATTTTACCGCATAGTAGTCCATATACATCTGATACATTCCAGCTTGAGGAACCTCTACTTCCCATTCAATATATGACGAATCTGATGTATAGACAACATCCGACACACCCTCAAACTCCGGGTAGCTCTCAACCTGATCTCCAGCCACAAAGGTGGACGCATGAATCTCAATATTATTTTCAGGGAAAGTCGAATCTGAATATTTCTCTAGATATTTTGCATATGTATTCTCACGACCAATACCTTCAATATCTTTATGTAAATCTGTTACTCCTTCATATTTCTCACTATAGTCCTTAGTTTTACCCCTAGGTAAGAACACAATTATTAATATGATTACAAGTACTAGCAGTATTCCTATTATTATCTTCTTATTCTTTTTCACTGTTACCTCTCCTATTGTTAGATATTAATTTGGATCTACTTAAATATTAGTCATTATACAAATGCTCAAGCACAATATTCATGCATATATTTCGACTGTCAATAAACATTAACTATTGCTCGTTTGAACACTACCCTACACATTCTATCTAAATATATCAAATATGTCAATAGTTTTTATTTTTTTCTTTATTTTTTTGTTCATTTTGGTTAAATGAGTTAATAAGTCAATTTATCTTTAATTATTTTAATTGGTCGATAGTCATAATTATAACCTATATTAGTAGCTAAATGAAGTGCTTTTTTCATATATTGCTATAATCATCCGAATTATCTGCCCCTAAATTATTAACATAGCATCTCCAAAGCTAAAAAAGCGATATTCCTTTCTTACCGCTTCCTTATATGCATTTAATATGTTTTCCCTACCTGCAAATGCAGACACAAGCATCATAAGTGTGGATTCTGGTAGGTGAAAATTAGTTATTAATCCGTCCATCACCTTAAAACGATAGCCCGGATAGATAAATATAGAGGTATCGCCACTTCCCGCTCTTAAATAACCATCATCATCAGATGAGGACTCAACTGTTCGACAACTTGTAGTTCCCACACATATAATTCTGCCACCATTTTTTTTAGCAGCATTTATTTTATTAGCTTCCTCCTGTAAAATCTGATAATATTCTGTATGCATATGATGTTCTAACACATTTTCCACCTTAACAGGTCGAAAAGTACCCAATCCCACATGAAGTGTCACATATGCAATATTTACACCTATGGCTTTTATCTCTTCCATAAGCTTCTCTGTAAAATGAAGTCCTGCCGTTGGTGCTGCTGCAGAACCATCATATTTTGCATATACTGTCTGGTATCGGGTCTTATCTGATAATTTATGGGTTATATAGGGAGGCAGGGGCATATCTCCTAATTGGTCTAGAATTTCTTCAAATATACCCTTATAAAAAAACCGGATAAGTCTATTACCATCATCTACAACATCCAGTATTTCGCCTATAAGCAGCCCATTTCCAAATGCGATTCTAGTTCCTGGTTTAGCCTTTCTTCCCGGTTTCACTAAAGTCTCCCATATGTCATTTTCTTTTCTTTTTAATAAAAGCAGTTCAATACGTGCGCCTCGACGGCCCTCATTAGTTTTAGACTTGTCTTCTGTAGCTAGCTTTTCACCGATTAGGCGTGCGGGAATAACCCTAGTGTTATTTAACACTAGGCAGTCTCCTTCCCTTAAAAAGCTCTTGATGTCATTAAATACTTTATGCTCATATTCCCCTGTGTTCTTGTTTAATACTAAAAGTCTTGAGCTTGATCGATCCTCTAGGGGGTCCTGAGCTATAAGCCTTTCTGGTAGGTCGTAATAAAAATCTTCTGTTCTCATCTATAGTCCTCTTATCTCATATTTGTTAAAATAGAAGTTCTGATTTTTTCTTTAATAGTTTTGCACCATTTACTATAAGAAATGTACCTGCTGCCAAGCCAGATAAAATAAAAACAATGCCTAGTACCAAATTCCATACTCCTACAGATTTCATAGTGTTGTAGATTTTCTCCATCATGATGTTACCTCCTAATCTTATGGTTTTTTGGTCCATATTGCTGATAATATGCATCTATTGAATTCTTTAATTGATCATCTATTATAAGCTTACCTTTATAGGGCTTATTATATAGATGCTCCACTACCTCATCCATGGTTACAATTGCAGTTGTTAAAAATCCATAAGTGTCCTCCATCTCCTTAAGAGCACTTTTATCCCCTAGGCCTCTTTCCATTCTATCAACAGAAACAACCAGCCCCAATACATCCACTTGGCCTTGGGGAGCCTGGGCCTTTATTATAGGCATGGTTTCCTGAATAGAGGTACCTGCTGTTGTAACATCCTCAATAATAATAATCCTATCTCCAGCATTAATTGGTGAGCCCAGCAAGATACCCTTATCACCATGATCCTTGATTTCTTTTCGATTCGAGCAATATTTTATGTCTTTATCGAATAACTCAGATATGGCCATCGACGTAGCGACCCCTAAAGGAATTCCCTTATACGCCGGTCCGAATAGTATATCAAAATCTAGTCCAAACCTCTCATTTATAGCCCTAGCATAATACTCACCTAATTTGCGTAGCTGTGAGCCTGTTCTATAAAATCCCGTGTTGATAAAAAACGGCGTCTTTCTTCCACTCTTTGTTACAAAATCACCGAACTTGAGTACACCACAATCAACCATAAACTCAATAAATTCCTTCTTATATTGATCCATTTTATCCTCCCGATACACAACCTATTAAGTCATTTATATCACTAATATTATTCCTTAACATATAAGCTTCTATTCCATCAATTACTTCCTCAGTTGCCCTTGGATTGATAAAATTAGCAGTACCTACAGCAACCATTGTTGCCCCGGCCATAATTAACTCTAGGGCATCCTCACCATCCATGACGCCCCCCATCCCTATGATGGGAATAGTTACTGCATTGGCAGCCTGATAAATCATACGAACTGCTATAGGCTTTATGGCTGGACCTGATAACCCACCTACTTTATTTGCCAGTAGAAAAGTCCTTCTCTCTATATCAATCTTCATACCTGTTAGGGTATTTATCAAAGAGATAGCATCTGCTCCTCCTGCTTCTGCCGCCTTGGCAGTTTCAGCTATATCAGTAACATTGGGACTTAGTTTAATTATAATAGGCTTCTTAGCGTACTTCTTCACCTGAGAGGTGATTGCCTCTACGCGTCTAGGGTCTTGCCCAAAGGCAATTCCCCCCTCCTTAACATTGGGACAGGATATATTGATCTCCAGCATATCCACATCACAAGCAGAAAGCCTCTCGGTCACCTCACAATATTCCTCTTCAGTCTTACCTACCACATTCACGATTATCCTAGTGTCAAAGGATTTTAAAAAGGGCAGGTCCCTCTTGATAAATACATCCACACCTGGGTTTTGAAGACCGATGGCATTGAGCATCCCACCATATGTCTCGGCTACCCGTGGTGTTGGATTTCCTGGCCAAGGCACAAGAGATACCCCTTTAGTTGTCACTGCTCCCAATCTGTTCAAGTCTACATAATCGCTGTACTCCATTCCTGAACCAAAAGTACCTGAGGCAGTAGTGATTGGGTTCTTAAAACTTACACCAGCTATATTAACTTTCATATTCATATCATTCATAACACTATCTCATCCGCATAAAATACAGGGCCTTCCTTACATATTCTTTTGTTGTGTACATTTGTATGATGATCCACTTCTGTGGACTGGCATACGCAGGCCAGACAAGCACCGATACCGCAAGCCATTCTCTCCTCCAGGGATAGTTGAGCCTTTATATGATTTACCTCAGCATATTCCTTTACCCCTTTAAGCATGGGGGTGGGTCCACAGGCATATATGATATCAGCTGTAAGGTTATTGGCCTTTATTGCATCTATTACATTTCCCTTAGTTCCTATACTTCCATCTTCCGTAGATATATATACATTACCATATTTCTTGAAATCATTTTCCAAAAATGTCAAATCTCTATATCCGAGGACTATATCCTTCTCACAACTTAACTGCTTTGCCAGCTCAAGAAGCGGGGGTATTCCTATTCCTCCCCCAATTAACAGTGCTTTACTTCCTTCTAGAGTAAACCCTCTCCCCAAAGGGCCTATACAATCAATTAAATCACCGGTCTTTAGCCTTGAAAATTCCTCCGTCCCCTTGCCCAGAACACGGTAGACTAGACGGATGCTGCTCTTATCTCTATCTATCTCACATATGCTTATTGGTCTGGGTAAAAGTCTGCCTCCATCATTGCAATACAAGGAAACGAACTGACCAGGCCTGGCATCAGCTACCATATCATCCGCTTCAAGCCAAAGATCATAGACCCCTTCCTCCAGCATAAGATTTTTCAGTACTCTGATGCTTTTCTTTATCGCTATTGACATTGTATTCTCCTTCTATTTATATCCATGTACATCTTATCCATAAGCAATCAGCCTTCAATAATCTTCACATGGACCCTTCTCTGCCTAGGGCCATCGAATTCAGTAAAATATATTCCCTGCCAGGTCCCCAGAAGCAACCTGCCATCCTCTATGATTATAGTCTCTGAAAATCCCATCAGGCTGGCCTTTATATGGGCCGCAGAATTTCCTTCCATATGATGATAGCCATCATCAAATGGTATCACCTTATTAATTTCCATAAGAAAGTCTCTTACCACATCAGGATCAGCATTTTCATTAATGGTTACCGCAGCTGTGGTATGAGGAATAAATACATGGCAAATTCCATTCATTACTTTACTAGCTTTAATAGCCTCCCGAACCTGACCAGTTATATCAATCATAGCTGTTGTCTGTGGTGTCTTTATATTAAAACTATATAGCTTACTCACGATATATTATCCTTTCGTTGGTAATATTTTATAACTCATTTACCATTATAATCAAGCACAATTTAAATTACAAGTATGTTTAAAGCTTATCTATCCCTTACATTTTTCTTTGTCATCATTATCGCTGATAGTATCATAAACAATATTCCACTGCCCAGTAAAAGAGCAAATTGCATTAAGGGAGTAAACACTGTGTTTCCCAGCTTTAGTTCCATGCCTGTTACCTGGGCATACTCTGCTATCGCCTCCTTAGGAAGTCCTGCAAATGTGGTGTTTAATATCTCATTGGTAAATTCCTTACGCATCCATGCACTTCCTTGTGTCATGGGCAGGAAGGCTAGAACTTTGACAACTATATCAGGCATAATACCAAAAGGAACATACATGCCTGTTATAAAGCCGGACAGTGTATGTACAAATGTTGAAATACCACTGAAAGCATTCCTGGTTCGGGCTAAGCTTGTGGCAAAGAAAAGGAAGGCTGTGGTTGAAAATGAGTTTAAGAATATCAACCCTAGAGCCTTGACTGCCAAGGTCATAGACATAAGAGTTCCTCCTGTCAGTACAAGTATTATCTCTGATACAACTAAAGTGATAATACTAAAAAGGCAACTAAGACATATAGCTGATATGATATAGCCAGATACTAACACAAAGCGGGAGATTGGCGCTACATAATAGCTTGCTAACTTACCTGTCTCTTCATCCCAGCTCATCATACTCAGCATTCCCATAGAAGAAGTTATTCCGTTTACTATAGTTATACCCGCTATTATCAAGGAAATCACTAGGGTCCTAGCATTGACATCATCAAGGGCTGGGTTTCTGCTACCTGCCACCAAACTCTCAGCTGGTAGGACATTTTCATTCATAAGCTCATCCATATGGCGTAAAACATTCTTGACTATATCGATATTCATTTCTCCAAGGAAAACCAGCATCAGGGTTATTATTATAAGCATGGACAAAAAGGTGTAGAATACATTTTCTTTGTCCTTCATATACACTAAAAGATTTCTCTTAATTATTGAAAATAAGGCTTTCATATTCTCCCCCCTAGATCTTTTCCGATAGCGTCTTACCAGTAATGTTAAGGAAGGCGTCATCCATAGTTCCCTGTACCACCTCAAAGGATCTGATATAGGGTGAAAGTTCAGTTAGTATAGGTATAGCTGACATGGTGTCAGGAATGCTAATTGTTATATGATTAGTTTTCTCTTTATAGGTCATCTGATATTTATCAGCTATTTCCCCCACCTTATCATACCTGTCGGAAAACACACGAATCCGATCCGAAGCATAGGCTTCCTTTAGCTTGGTTGGAGAGCCGTAGGCTATAATCTTCCCATCATCAATTACAGCTATACTCTGGGCCCTGGCAGCTTCCTCCATGTAATGGGTTGTCAGAAATATGGTCATCTTATGTTCCTTGCGAAGTCGCTCCACACTTCTCCAGACCATCTGTCTTGTTTGAAGGTCAAGACCTGTGGTAGGCTCATCTAGGAACAATATCTCCGGTTGATTCATAATTGCTCTGGCTATCTCACAGCGTCTTTTTTGCCCTCCAGAAAGTTTGCCATACTGCCTTTCAAGCAAGGCTCCTATATCAAGAGTATCACAGACGATATCAAGGTTCTTCTTAATAATATTAGCATCCTTCTCATATAAACATGCTCTACTAACTAGATTCTGCCTTACATTTAACTTGGCATCCAGAGTATTATGCTGAAATACTACCCCAAGTTTATTTCTAATGGCATTATTATTTTTCCCAAGCTCGTATCCACATATCTCTACTCTTCCGCTGTCAGGTGCATATAAGGTACAGAGCATATTAATAGTTGTTGATTTACCGGCTCCGTTCACGCCTAGATATCCAAATAATTCGCCCCTCTTTACAGTAAAGCTGATATCATCTACCGCCTTAACATCACCAAAGCTTTTGGAGATACTTTCTACCTTAATTATGTTGCTCATAGTAACAGCTCCCCTTATTACCATTTTTTATCATCATATAAGAATCTAGAATAAAATGCAAATTCTTTTTTACTAATAGGTTATCTTAGGATATTTATCTGTTATAATAAGAAAATAGCAAGAAATAAATGAAAGGTAATATATTATGTATTGTACTAATTGTGGTAAAAAACTTGAAGGATCAGAAATCAAATGTATGCATTGCCAGACATCCACAAACAAGAAAAAAAATAATACTGTGAAGGTAAAAGCTCTTGTGGTGGTTTTTATAATAGTTGCAGTAAATGTAGTGGGTATTTTATTCTTTCGTCTACATATAGATAAACAAGCTGATAATGTTATGACATATTTTGCTCAAAGTGACTACGATAAGGCAGTAGATCTATATAATAAATATAAGGGTCAAAGCAAGTCCTTTGAAGATAAAACCCTAACCAATCTAAAGTATACTATAGAGCAGATTAAAGAGGATTTTATCTCCGAGGATATGGAATATAGCTTGGCTCAGAAGCAATTAAAAATCATAGAAAGCTTTGATATTATGGGTTTGGATCTGATTATCTATGATACGGCTTCATGGATTGACAAGATAAATACCTCCAGAGAGAATTACCTAGACGCTAAGGCTTATTATGAACAGGGAGAATATGAGGCTGCTCTTGAAAAATATGGCCTAGTGCTTAAAGATGATAGCAAATACTACGACTTAGCTGTAAAGGAGATTAATCTTATTTTGCTGGAGGAGGCCAATAAAAAAGAAGAAGAGCTTAAGAAGATGACTTTAAGCGTTCCGGAATTTGAAAGCAACTCCTTTACCTTTAGCTATTTAGAAGAGGATAAGGAAATTTTGTTTGCAGAATTTTCATTTCCCATTCTTATAGGGGAAACCCCCGCCTATGAGTCCATCAATCTAGCATTCGAGCATGCTAAGGAATACTATATGAATCAAGTAAGAAGGATGGCTGAGGATGCCAGACTCAATGTACATGAAGAGTTCTTTAAACCCAGTGGCTTTGGTATAAGCTATGCTGTAGAATACAATAATAATGGTATACTCTGTATAGTACTTAATGGATATGTATATTCTGGGGGAGCTCATGGTTATCCTCTACAGGAAACCTATACTTTTGATTTAGCAACCGGCAATAGAATGAAGCTCAGTGATTTAATAGCTGATGATAAGGCTTTTGCCCAACTTGTTATTGATGAATTTCAAAGAATGTATGAGTTGGCTCCCGATGAGTACTGGGAAATTCGCTTAATCTTGTTAAGGATATGGCCAATAATATAGATAGCTTGAATTATTATATTAGCGAGGACAGTATCTGTATTTATTATTTCCCATATGACCTAGCTAGCTATGCCAGAGGCTTTGTAGACATAATCATCTCCTATAAAGGTAATGAAGGGATCTTTTCTTTTAATATTAAATAAGACATTTATTCTATCTTACCTTGACAATAAACTTTCAGGTATGTTATATTTACCACCGATAGCAACACGGACGGACTCAAATAATTTAACTAGAAAGGACATAGATAGCAAGATGAATCCTATCGTTACAATTGAAATGCAAAGCGGAGATATCATGAAACTGGAATTATATCCTGAGATAGCTCCAAATACAGTTAATAATTTTATCTCATTGATTAACAAAGATTTCTACAACGGATTGATATTCCATAGGGTTATCCGTGGATTTATGATTCAGGGTGGCGACCCCGACGGAAATGGAACTGGTGGACCCGGTTATTCAATCAAGGGCGAATTTACCTACAATAACTTTGATAACAAGTTAAAACATACTGCCGGAGTTATCTCCATGGCAAGATCTCAGAGACCAGATTCAGCAGGCTCACAATTTTTTATAATGCATAAGGATTCTCCACATTTGGACGGCTCCTATGCCGCATTCGGCAAGATAACTGAGGGAATGGATGTAGTCAATAAAATAGCCGAAAGTAAGACTGATTATTCTGATATGCCACTTGAACCTCAGGTCATGAAAAAAGTTACTGTAGAGACCTTCGGCACAGAATATCCAGAACCAGATAAACTATAATAAATTTAAAATAGGCTGTCGCAGAAGTATTTAAGGGGGTGTATATGTTCCATCACACACTGATTAGTAGTACAGATTGTTATGATTTGTAAATCTTAATCGGACTAAAGTCCGCTTTCGATAATACAAATCATAGCAATCAGTTCTCCTAAATGTGCATGATTGGAACATATACACCCCCTCTTACATTTAAGCGACAGCCTATTTTTTATTAAATTAATCCTATTATGAAAATATTACTTTTTCCAGGCTTTCATAAGATCTTCTTTCATGTCCAGCACTGCCTGCCTAGAGGCATCAGCATATGCTAATTCTCCATAGCTTTCATATTGTGGCTGCTTATAGGCTGCAATTATTCCTCTTGATGAATTCACAATCGCACCCAGTCCATCCTTATTAAAATAATGCTTTAGATCCTCAGCCTTACCCCCTTGGGCTCCATAGCCAGGAACAAGTATAAATGTCTTAGGCATAAGCTTTCTAAGTACCTTACCAATCTCAGGATAAGTCGCTCCTACCACTGCACCTATATAGCTATAGTTAGACCCCATAAATAGCTCACCCCACTCAGCTACCTTCTCTCCTACCAGCTCATACAAGGGACGACCATCTATAAGTCGGTCTTGAAATTCACCGCTAGAGGGATTTGATGTCTTGACTAGAATAAACAATCCCTTATTTTCCTGCTTACAGACCTCTATGAAGGGTAAGATTCCATCAGAGCCCAGATATGGGTTGACTGTGATAAAATCCTCATTAAAGCCTCTAAATTCATTACCAGCTATCTCTGTCTTCCCAAGGTGCCCTGTGGCATAGGCAGTTGAGGTCGATCCTATGTCTCCCCGCTTGACATCACCAATTACAATCAAGCCCTTTTCCTTAGCATAATCCAAGGTTTTTACATAAGCTTTCATTCCTTCTATACCAAATTGCTCATACATAGCAATCTGAGGCTTTACAGCAGGAACTAAATCATAGATCGCATCAATTATCCCCTTATTATACTGCCATATTGCTTCAGCAGCACCCTCTAGATTCTCTCCCTTGCTTTCATATGCTTCCTTGATAATGTTCCCAGGTACATAGGATAGCATGGGATCTAGTCCCACCACAATAGGCGCTTCCAACTCCTGAATTCTTTCTGCCAGCTTATTAACCATCTAATCCTCCTTCATTAACTAAAAAATATACTAATCCTTTAACGGAGGATTTCTCCTCCTTCATTAACTAAAAAATATACTAATCCTTTAACGGAGGATTTCTCCTCCTTCATTATCTAATACTTATTTATCTTCCTCATACTTTATATTACCTGATACTATTGTATACTTTACCTTTCCGTACACTCTTCGTCCATGAAAAGGAGTATTAGTTCCTTTTGATAAGAATTTGTATTTATCTATACAGTACTCCTCATTCGGGTCTACTATAGCAATATCAGCTACCCTACCCTCGCCTATACAACCTCTGTCTATACCAAGAATATTAGCAGGATTAAGGCTCATCTTTTCAACCATCTGTCTAAGGCTAAGGATTCCCGTCCTCACTAGCTCTGTATATGTGATGGGCAAGGCTGTTTCAAGTCCAACTATACCAAAAGGAGCCTCTGACATGGATTTTTCCTTCTCCTCCTTAGAATGAGGAGCATGATCAGTTGCTATCACATCAAGGATATCATTTTTCAGGGCCCTGATAATTGCCTCTACATCCTTAGAACTTCTAAGGGGTGGGTTCATCTTATAATTTGAGTCATCTCCCGGTATATCCTCATCTGATAATGTGAAATAATGAGGGCATGTTTCTCCCGTTACATTTAGACCTTTATCTTTAGCTATCTCTAGAATATCCATACTACCCTTTGTGGAGCAATGGCATAGATGAAGTTTTGTACCTGTTTCCTGTGCAAGTATTATATCCCTAGCAGCTATGATATCCTCTACTGCATTGCTAATACCCTCAAGGCCCAGTTCCTCTGCCTTTCTGCCGGCATTCATAACTCCATTAGCTGCAAGGGCCTTATCTTCACAATGGGCAAAGATTACCATGCCTATCTTAGCAACCTCCTCCATAGCCTTTGCATATAGGGCAGTATCCATAACAGATTTACCATCCTCACTAAATCCCACAGCCCCAGCTTTAGCCAACTTGAGTATATCTGTCAGAGTATTACCCTCCTGTCCTTGGGTAATTGCACCAATGGGATATATGTTGACTGAGGCTTGCTTTCCTCGGTTAAGGACATATCGAATCATGTCTTCACTGTCTAAAGCAGGATTTGTATTTGGCATGGCGCAGATAGTGGTAAAGCCCCCTGCAGCAGCTGCCATTGCACCTGTCTCTATATTCTCCTTATATTCATAGCCGGGTTCCCTCAGGTGAACATGAAGATCAATTAATCCAGGCATTACTAGCATACCAGACGCATCTATCACCTTATCCGCTTTAATGTCAAAATCAGCTCTATCAGGATTAGGGGTAACTTTATAGACAAGGTCATCCTTTATCAGTATATCGTAATATCCTTCGGTATCTGAGCCGGGATCAATAACATAACCCTTCTTAATATGTTTTAACAAAGACTTTTCCTCCTCCTAGTTTTCAGTAGGTCCAGACTAATGGTTTCCGATTTCATATCGAACGAAGTAAGATGACATTAAGCTTAATTATCTAGTCTATCTTTCCTGCCAGATAGTTGATAAATTGTTGGGCGGTACGTCCTGACAAGCCTCCATGATAGAGTTCCCATTTTCTTGCCTCGGTATAAAGTTCCTCTTCAGAAGCAAAATCTATACCCTGCCTTAATGCTAATTGTTTTACAATCTCCAGATACTCCTTATGAGAAGGCGAAGAGAAGTTAATTGTAATTCCGAATCTTTCTACCAAGGATAGCTTCTCTTCCATGGTATCTGAACGATGAATATCACCATCTGTCTCCATGTCACTTCTGTCATTCCAGGTCTCCCTTATGAGATGCCTGCGATTAGATGTGGCATAGATTAGCACATTGTCGGGCTTATTCTCAAGACCACCCTCAATAACTGCCTTCAAATATTTATATTCTATTTCAAATTCCTCAAAGGATAAATCATCCATATATATTACAAACTTATAATTTCTGTTTTTTATAAGCGAAATAACAGCGGACAAATCCTCAAATTGGTGCTTATAGATTTCAATCATACGAAGCCCCTTGTCATAATATTCATTGAGGATTGCCTTAACTGATGTGGATTTTCCTGTGCCACTATCGCCGAACAAAAGCACATTGTTTGCTTTTTTCCCTTCAACAAAGGCCCTAGTATTATCTATAAGCTTCTTTTTTTGCAACTCATAGCCAATTAGATCTGATAACCTAACCTCCAAGGTATTGGTAATAGGAAGAAGCTCAAGCTTCCCCCTCTCTCTGGATAAACGAAAGGCTTTATTTAGTCCTAATTTGCCCACACCATAAACCTTGTAAAAATCAGTTACAATAGTGAAAACCTCATCCTCATCCTTGGCAGAGGCTATCTTGGTGCTTAGAATCCTAACCTTCTCGCTAACACTCTTATTATATTTTCCCTTATTTTTTTCAATAGCCTTATAATCAGAGATAATGGAAAAGCAATCAATTCCAAGCTCATGTTCAATACTAGTAAAATCATAGTGAAAGAGGTCTAGGAATATTTTAAAATCCGCTTTTGCAAACCGATTAACAGTTCCCTCTCTTGCACCTACCTTCTCACAGGTTATTGTAAAAGGATTCTCCATGCTTGCCAATGTATAGGCCAGATAATTCTGCCATAGGTTCTGGTCAAAGCCATAGATAGTAGCTATATCCAAAAGCTCATTGATTAGTGTATATATCCTGGATACTAGATTTGTTCTAGTCATCCAGTCTTTATCATTATCCTTCTCTGACTCCTTAAGACAATCATAATCTAAGATTATCTCAGATAGCTTTACAAGCAGGTTATCTTCCTCAAAATTCTTATATACTGATAATTTTGAAACAAAACGATACATAAGCCCTCCCTCATGGTAATAGGCACCAATTCCAACAAAGACTTAATGCCACCGTTAATTACATCCTTTCAGGTGCCTCAAATGCCAGCAGATCTATGCAAGTAAGTAATATTTCCTTAACTAAAGTAATCATAAGAATTAAGGAACTCTGTCTTTCTTCACTGTAATCATCTGATATTATCTTGGTATCATGATAGAAACTACTGAATTTATCTGCTAGGTCATAGATATATTGGCAAATCCTATGGGGTGCCTGCTCTAAGTAAGCCAAATGTATCATATCGCTAAATCTTGTTATCTGTAAACCTAAATCCCTTTCGACAGGGGAGCTTGCAGGAAGTATCCTAGCTTCAGGGTTAATGGTCTTTCCTGTTTCTGCAAATTTATCTATAATGGATTTTATGCGCACAATAGTATAAAGGATATATGGTCCTGTATTTCCCTCAAAGGAAGTAAAGCGTTCCAAATCAAATACATAATCCTTGGATGCCTGATTTGACAGATCACCATATTTTAGGGCTGCTAAGCCGACCTTAGCGGCAACTTGCCTTGCTTGTTCCTCTTCCATATTACGGTTATCCATGATTTTATTATATACCTCATCAGTAACCATCTTAATAAGGTGTTCAAGACGAAGCACTCCTCCATCCCTAGTCTTAAATGGTTTACCATCCTTACCGTTCATGGTACCAAAGCCTATAAATTGAAACTCCATATCCTCCTTAACCAGTTTGGTTTTCTTAGCACAGCGGAATAATCTTTCAAAATGTAATTCCTGTCTCTTATCTGTGATATATATAATATGGTCAGGATCAAAAAGCTTAACTCTCTCTACAATGGTTGCCAAGTCAGTAGTACTATATAAGGTGGCACCATCAGATTTTAAAATCATGAATGGCGGTATCTCTCTGGTATCTGCTTCTTCCTTCACATCTACCACCAAGGCCCCGTCGCTTATTTTTGCATAATCATTCTTTTTCAGATAATCTACCATATCTGTAATATAGGGCTGAGCATCACTTTCCATTTTCCACAGCTCAAATGAAACATTAAGGTTATCATATATCTTCTTAAGGTCCACTACAGATACATCCTGCATATGATTCCAGATAGCCATATAGCCTCTATGACCGTTTTGCATAAGTAGGGTTATATGTTTAGCTTCCTCTAGAAACTCTGGATTTTCCTTAGAATATGCACTGGCAGCAGGATATATATCCTCAAGCTCAGATATAGTAAATGGGGCTTCGCTAGGATATTCTCCTGTATAGCTTTCATCAAAATATACTAAATCCGGCTTTCTTCTCTTTAGCTCCGCTATAACTAGTCCCATAGGTGTACCCCAATCACCCAGATGCACATCACCAATAGCATCATTGCCCATGAATTTGAATATTCTCTTCAGACTTTCCCCTATAATAGCTGATCGCATATGACCAACATGAAGCGGTTTAGCTATATTTGGACCACCATAATCAATGATTACCTTTTTAGGTGTAGCTTCCTTTTCACAACCAAAATCCTTAGAATTACGCATTTCATCTATATATTCGGCTATAAAATCATCACTCAAATTTATATTTATAAACCCAGGCATAATGGCAGTAACTTCCTTAATCTTGTCATTATCCTTTATTAAGTCTACAACTTCCTGCGCGATCATAATCGGTGCTTTTTTGTATGCTTTAGCAGCTGCCATAGCTCCATTACACTGATATTGACATAGGTCAGGTCTATTGGATAATGTTACTACTCCGAATTTTTCATCATATCCCTTTTCTACAAATGCTTTCTTAATATCTTCTGATAATAAATCCACTATTTTCTTCATGTTTACCTCCTAGTTCACTTAACTTATTCAATACTTTAACATAGGTGGACATAAATGTCATCAAAATTTTATGAAGGGTTTTTTTCATTTGCTATGCATAATAACGAATATTAATACATTATTAATCAATAATCCTTAGTTTTCATATAACTATTACATAAAAATATAATATTTTTAAATAAAGACTGTCCTTTTTGCATTTTTTGTTGTATATTATACATATACGATGCATAGTCTATATATTTTTACATGTTCTTATCATTTTATTACAAAAAGGGTTGTAGGGAGAATTAGTAATGAAAGGAGAAACATCATGTTCGGACTTTACTTTGGGGGTTACTTATTAGAAAGGAATATAATATCTCAATCACAATTAGAGGATGTTATGGCGAGACATCACAGTTCTCGCGCAAAACTGGGGTTAATAGCTGTTGCCGAGAAATTATTAACTGCTAAGCAAGCAGATGAGCTAAACGAGCTTCAAAAGCTTAAGGACAGTCGATTTGGTGATTTGGCAATTGAAAAGGGGTATTTAACTAAAGAAGAAGTTAATCATTTATTAAATCTTCAAGGAAATTCTTATCTAAAATTTATCCAATCACTTACTGAGATGAACATTATGACTATGGATCAAATAGAGTCTGCCCTTGATGATTATAGAAAAGATAATAACTTTTCTGATGCAGAGCTAGATGCGCTAAAGTCTGGTGATATAGACCGAATAATACCTATATTTGTGGATACGGACCTACCATTTGTTGGTGAAGCTATTACATTAGCTATTAAAAATATTATTCGTTTTATAAATAATAATATTAAACTTAAAAAGTCATATAGAGTAAAAGAATACAACTTTCCCTCAATTGCATATCAACAGATGATTGGAAGCCATGAATTGTATGTTTGCTTTGCAGGCGAGGATGAGGCTTTATTGAATATTGCTAGCCCCTTTGCCAAAGAGGAATTTGTGAAAATGGATGAGGATGCTTTCGATTCTATATGCGAGTTCATTAACTGCAACAACGGATTATACGCTTCTAAGCTAAGCGAAGAGGATATACATATTGATATGACTCCTCCAAAATTTGATCAAAACAAAACCTTGACATCGGATGGAGATATTTACATTGTTCCTATTGTTATAGACGGAAAGCAAATTGACTTATTGGTTGTTCTTGACCACAAGGTTGAAATAAATTAGGAGGGTATGGATATGGCAAAGATTCTTATAGTTGACGATTCCAAAACCTCAAGAAAAATACTCAGAAACATTCTTGAGGATAATGGCCATGAGGTAGTTGGAGAGGCTATAAATGGCAAAGAGTCCGTGGAGAAGTACAAGGAACTTAAGCCGGATATAACCACAATGGACATAACCATGCCAGAAATGGATGGGCTGGAAGCATTGAAGGAAATTATTGATATGGATAAAAGCGCCAAGGTTATTATGGTAACCGCAGCTGGACAAAAAACCAAGATGGTTGATGCCGTCAAGTATGGTGCTGTGGAATTCTTAACAAAACCCTTCGAGGCAGAACAAATTATTGATATTATTAAACAAGTTATATAGAAGGCTAAAAAACTACGCATGAGGTTGTAGGGACTCTTCCCTAGCAACCTCATGTTCTTTTCAATATTAGTATTCTTCCTTAACGGGCATAATTACCGCAGCTATAATATAAACTAGTATGCCAAATCCAAAGCAACTAAATATTACCCATAATAAGCGAACTACGGTTGGATCAATATTGATGTATTCTGCTATACCCTGGCAGACACCACAAATCATCTTATTAGTAGTAGAGCGATATAGTTTCTTAGGTTCCATGAAAACACTCCTTTCTAATATAGGTTAATACTTATTACTCAATAAAATCCATAGTTACACTTCCAACATCGACATTAAGTCTGAAGCTTCCATTATTATTTTCTTTTGCACTCTTATAATTCCGATATTTTCTATTATTAATTATAACATTTCCTAAATCAGAATCAATATCAAAGGAATAATATTCCATATCATCATTGAGTTTTAAAGAAATTGAGCCTACATCACAGAACATACTATTATCACCAAGTATAATACCATCTATATAGACTAATCCCACATTACACTCTACGGTTATATTATTTATATCCGCTTGCTCTAGACGGATCTTCCCCGCATCCACATAATATCTTGATTCCTCTTCTACAGTGAGCCCATCAATCTCCAATGATCCTGCATTTACTGTAAACATCCCCCTATCAGCACTCAAATTTTCAGCCTTAAGACTTCCTGCATCTAGAGAAATTCTTACATCCTCCGCTTTAAAATCCTCTGGTATGGTTATTCTTATACTGGGTGTTTTAAAGCTTCTCAATCCAAGCGATACAGGGATATTAAATCCAAGTATATTTAAGTTGTCACTAGTCTCATGGCTAATGACCCATATTCCATCGGATACCTCAGATATTAAGTCAGCCTCTCTGTATAAATTCCTAGCTTCAATACTAAATGTCTCTCCTTGGGTAATGTAGATTTCACCAAAATCCATCCTAAGATCCAGTCCTCTTACATCCCTTACTGTATCCTCAAAAGTGGCCAAGGGAGTACCCCTTAAAGATAAGCCATTAACTCCAGCTATAAGTAGTAGTCCTATACCCAGCCCGATAGAAATTAATGCAATACCCAAACATATCTTTGTAAACATCTTCATACAGCCACACTCCTATTCTTAAAAGGAATTCTACATATAGATACTATTCCTTTAATAATAGCAGGGAATATAGTCTTACTTAGCCAGACACTAAGCATGACAAATAAAATTCCTAAACCCACTACTATTAAGCCGACTCCACAATGGGCGATACCTATAAAAGGTACACCTATATTTACTAGACCAATAAATATAAGGGCTATTCCTACAGGCACCATCACAATACCTGCAATACCAAATGCAAATAATAAGGCGAATACTCCTACAATAATTGAAAAGAATATTCCCAAAAACGAAAATACTAAGGGAATGCCAACCGGTATTGCAAATATACACAATAAAATAATAAGTGCTAGTCTGTTATTGTTGCTAGTAGTCCCTCTACTGGAATTTCCTGAATCTCTAGGAGCCTTGTTATAGTTATGTTCTGTATTGGTCCTACTTTGTTCACTATTATCTTCCGGTATTATTACCTCATTTGGCTTAATAACCTCAAACTTTTGCTCTTCAAATACAGTATCCTTATACCCCTTCTCAGTAAAATATCCCCTATCATTATTGCTACCACCCTCCTCATGAAGGTCTGCTTTAATGATAGCGGCAATCCTGTCTGGTGACCCAAGTTCATTTAGAATACTATCCTCATTATTTACACCTGCATCATCAAAATAATCATTATAATATTTCAATGCTTCGTTGCGTTCTTCTACTGGGATATCCGATAGCAAGCTTTCCAGCGTTTTCATAAAATCAAACCTTGACATCTATTTCACTCCTTCAAATATATTGTTAATCTTCTTATAATAGATAACCCACTCATCCATATATAACCTAAGCTGCGCCCTACCGGTGTCAGTAATTTTATAATATCTTCTATTTCTCCCTGCAAATTCCATATCATATGTTTCTAGACATCCGTCCTTTTGTAGTCTTCGCAGCACAGGATATAGGGTTGATTCAGAAACTTCGATTGCTTTTCGGACCTCCTGTGTCAGATTGTAACCATAAGTACCTTCCGGTTCCTTAGAAACTATAGCCAGTACAATTGCATCCAGTAGTGCCGAACCGGTATTAAATACCATTTAATCAACTCCCTTCAATCTATTCATCTATCACAATTTAATACCATACAAGGACAAGACACCTTGTTGGTATATAATATTATATATATATTAATACTATACGCCATATAATATTATATGTCAACAAAAAAGATGGAGCTGTCGCAAAAATGTAAAAGGGGGTGTATATGTTCCAATCATGCACATTTAGGAGAACTGATTGCTATGATTTGTATTATCGGAAGCGGACTTTAGTCCGATTAAGATTTACAAATCATAGCAATCTGTACTACTAATCAGTGTGTGATGGAATATATACACTCCCTTAATTACTTTTGCGACAGCTCGTATAATATTGTTTCGTATTAGTTAATATAGCTAACCGCCTTATAAGGTGTCCTATAATTATAGTTTTTTATCTTGATGCCTTCTTTTCTACTTGCAGCTCCTATTACTTTACCATTGCCTATGTACATTGCCACGTGATTAACCACGCCGTTCTTTCTATAGAATATTAAATCTCCTGGCTGAATTTTATCCATGGATACTCTTCTACCACCTCTTGATTGGGCTCTTGAGGTTCTAGGTACATATATACCAAAATTCTTTAGCACAGATTGAACAAATCCTGAACAGTCAGCACCTCTAGTTAAGCTGGTCCCTCCCCATACATAGGGATTTCCATTGAATCTTAAGGCATAGTTTACTATCTGTTGTCTTCTAGATGAAACCTGCTTTCTTTCCTGGGACTCTTGCCTTTCCTTCTCAAGCTTTATTCTTTCTTGCTCTTCCTCTATAGAAATAGCCTTCTTAAAATCAGTCTTTATATCTACATAATCGGCAGATACATATCCTGTCTTATCTCCAACAGCTATCTTCAGCCAATCATCCTGCTCTTCCACTACCTCAAAAACATGTCCCTTGGGAACCTGAGTAACTACAGATGAGCTGGTACCGGCCTTTGATCTTACATTGAGTACATTTGCCTTTACTGTAGCAAGACTACTCTTTGCAGAGTCAGCTTTTTTATATACATCAATTCCCGTTAATAGATAATCTGACTTTATGTAACCTGTTACATTTCCTGATTTAATCTTAAGCCATTCTCCTTCAGTCTCAAGAACTGTAGCAGCACCATTCTTATATAGCTTTCCCAACACCTTGCTGTCAGTATTAGCTTGACTTCTTATATTTACATAATTATTAACATTAGCAATTGCGAGATCCTGATATTCTATGATAGGATCCAAGATATTGCTTATCTCCTTAGTAGTTATATTAGGATTAACACTTATATCTTTTAACAAAACCGTTATGCCTGCAAGAGGCTGCCCTGCAGCGTAGGCGGTTTTAGTCCCTCCCATAAAAGCCAATGAGCCTATCATACAGTATGTAGCAATCTTTCGTATCCCTCTAGTCATATAAACCTCCAGTAATTACGATCTTCATGATTATATTATCAATCATTACAAAAGTATTAAATTTGTTACAAAAGTATTATACTATATCTTAAGGCAAAATTCATGTGGTAGTTTTTTCAATCACCTACAAGAGCTGGTCTCATATAAACTATATCCATTTATCTATAAATATGATATACTTCACGACAGATGGTCTGTTTTATTCTAAGAGGCTATAGCATTAGCACGTTTTTGGAGGTAATTATGGCATTAGATGGAATTGTAGTAGCAAATATAGTAGATGAACTAAATAATAGCTTACTGGAAGGTAGGATAAATAAAATAGCTCAACCAGAGAAGGATGAACTATTGATTACCATAAAGGGACAAGATAGAAAAGCCTATAAATTATTGCTTAGTGCTGGAGCCAGTATGCCATTGGTATACCTGACTGAGAGTACAAAGCCTAGTCCTATAACAGCACCGAATTTTTGTATGCTTCTTCGTAAGCATCTTAACAACGGCAGAATACTAGAAATCACTCAGCCAGGTCTTGAGAGGGTTGTGTTTATAAAGCTAGAGCATATGGATGAGTTAGGTGATTTAAGAATCAAATATCTAATTATTGAACTTATGGGTAAGCATAGTAATATTATTTTTTGCGATGATACCATGACTATTATTGATAGTATAAAGCGGGTTAACCAATTTATGAGCTCGGTTCGTGAGGTTCTTCCTGGGAGACAATACTTTATACCCAAAACTATCAATAAGCATGACCCCTTAACTATCGATTATAGCTCCTTTAAAGATAATATATTATCCAAAACAATGTCTATCGGCAAGGCAATATATAGCGGACTTACAGGTATCAGTCCCCTTATGGCAAACGAAATATGTTATAGGTCATCTTTAGATTCAAGTGCATCCACTTCAACACTTAACGAAGATACCGCACTTCATCTATATCGTAATTTTGAGAGGTTAATGCAGCTAGTTAAGGATAAGGATTTTTCACCCAATATAGTTATAGGTGAACGGGGACCTATAGAATTCTCCAGTATCCCTCTTAGCTGTTATTCCGGTTATAATATTAACAGCTTTTCCTCTGCATCCTCCATGCTTGAGACATACTATGCCAAAAAAAATGCCAGCTCTAGAATGCATCAAAAGTCAGCAGATCTTCGTAAACTGGTCTCAAATGCCCTCGAGCGCTCAAGTAAAAAATATGATTTACAGCTAAAGCAGCTGAAAGACACGGAAAAAAGAGATAAGTATAAGGTATACGGTGAGCTAATAACTGCCTTTGGATACGGATTAGAGCAGGGTGCAAAAGAGCTAATAGCCGAAAACTATTATGACAATAATAAAGAAATAAAAATACCTCTTGACCCTCAAATTACACCAATGGAAAATGCCAAAAGGTATTTTGATAAATATAATAAGCAAAAACGAACCTATGAGGCGCTAACCTCCTTAATTAAGGAGACCAAAGATGAAATCGAACATCTGGAATCCATCAGAACCTCCTTAGAGATTGCCACAGATGAGCATGATCTGAATGAACTTAAGAATGAGCTTATGGAATATGGATATATCAAGAAAAAATTCAATCTTAAGAAGGGGAAGGTAAAAGCTAGGAATGTCAAAGGCACTAAAAGTAAACCCTTCCATTACATCTCTTCTGATGGATACCATATCTATGTGGGCAAAAATAATTATCAAAATGATGAGCTTACCTTTAAGCTAGCAGACGGTAATGACTGGTGGTTCCATGCCAAAGGCCTGCCAGGCTCCCATGTTATAGTCAAATCTGCTGGTGATGAGTTATCCGATAGTACCTTCGAGGAAGCCGCTCGGCTTGCCGCCTATTATAGCGGGGCTAAGGGTACAGATAAGGTTGAAATAGATTATACCCAGCGAAAAAATATTAAAAAGCCTAACGGTAAGGCACCTGGCTTCGTAATATACAACACTAACTATTCCATGGTTGTGGATATGGATATAAGAGATATTAAGCAAGTTGATGACTAGCCTTTCATATAGTGATATAACCATATAGAATAAATGGAGGATAATTAATATGATTACTGCTGACTTTCATGTACATTCTAATTTTTCCAGTGATGGAAAGGCTTCTATGGAGGATATGATCAATCAAGGAATAAAGCTAGGTTTAAAAACCTTATGTTTTACTGACCATATGGACTATGACTACCCTAATATCTATAAATATTCCTTTGAATTAGCTCCTGAGGATTATATAGAAAAGCTTGAAATAATGAAAGAAAAATATAAATCACAGATTGAGATTCTTACAGGAATAGAGCTTGGATTACAGCCCCATGTTACAGATCGTATGAATGAACTTATAAATAAATATAAGTTTGATTTTATAATAGGTTCAGTCCATGTGGTGGATCAAGTCGACCCATATTATCCGCAATACTGGGAGAATAAATCTGAGGAAGAAGGAATAGCTAGATGCTTTAAGGCTATTAAAGAAGGCTGTGAAAGCTTTCAGGGCTTTCATGTGTGCGGACATATAGATTATATAGTCCGTTATGCTCCAAGCAGTAAGGTAAAGTATAATGAATACTCCTACACTTATTATCAAGATGTACTAGATGAAATATTAAAAACCCTTGTAGATCATGGGAAAGGTATCGAGGTAAATACCTCTGGATATAAATACGGCCTTGGGCATCCTCATCCCAAGACTGAGATACTTAGAAGATATAAAGAACTCGGTGGTGAAATCCTCACCATAGGATCCGATGCTCACTTACCCGAACATCTATGCTATGACTTTGATCGTGTTACTCAGCTCCTTAAGGATATTGGCTACCAATACTATACTATCTTTAAAGAAGGGAAACCTATTATGAAGAAATTATAGCATCATAGCTAATAAAAGTTGTATCTAGCAAAAGATCTAATAAAGACCCCTCATACACATTTATAAAACAGTGTGTATTAGGGGTCCATATATTTTCTTCTTTATATTATAGTTCCTCCCCCGACAACATAGTCATCCTTATAAAAGACTGCTGCTTGTCCAGGGGTTACTGCCCTTTGAGGTTCATCAAATACACATAAAATCTCATCCGCTGCCGTCCTTTTAATCGTGCATCTTGCACCCTTATGACTATAACGGATTTTAGCATTCACCACCATCTCATCCTCTAAATCCTTTATGGCCATAAAGTTCAAGTTATTAACATAACAACGGTCAGTAAATACATCCTCTGCATCTCCGATTACTACCTCATTGGTCTTGGGATCTAACTTCTTCACAAATACAGGTCTACCTAGAGCAAGGTTTAGGCCCTTTCTTTGCCCTATAGTATAATGGGCTAAGCCCTGATGCCTACCAAGTATATTTCCACGGGTATCTACAAAATTACCTGGCGTAAAGCCATATCCTGAGCTCTCCATATTCTTCATATAAAGGGCTCTCTTCTCTTCGATAATCCTTCTATTGTCCTCATCCTCTAGATATTCCTTAATAAAAGCAGCATAATCATTATTTGCCACGAAGCAAATTTCCTGACTATCAGGCTTATTGGCTACTGGAAGCTTTAGCTCATTGGCAATATTCCTAATCTCATCCTTAGAATAAGCACCTACAGGCATAAGTGTATGCTCTAGCTGATATTGAGTAAGATTATACAAAGCATAGGTTTGATCCTTTGCCAAGGTGACGGAATTTTTAATAGCATATCTTCCATTCTCTAGCCTAGCTATAGATGCATAATGCCCGGTCGCTATATAAGAAGCACCTATAGATAAGGACCTGGCAAGAAGAGCCTCCCACTTAACAAATGCATTACATGCAATACAAGGATTTGGAGTCCTAGCCATAACATATTCTGATACAAAATAATCTATGACGCTCTCCTTAAATTCCTTCCTAAAATTCATAACATAATGTGGAATATCTAAAACAGAAGCTACTCTTCTGGAATCCTCTACTGCTCCCAAACCACAGCAACCACCATTTTCAGATATGGAGCATACGTCCTCATCCTGCCAAATCTGCATAGTAACACCTATGACATCATATCCCTGTTTCTTTAAAAGGTATGCCGCAACAGAGGAATCTACTCCTCCTGACATCCCAACTACAACCTTCTGCATTTGTATCTCCAATCTAGTACAACTAATAGACTATCTCTTCCTCTTCCTCATGAACATCGCCCTTAGGCTTCTTTAATCCTTCTATCTTAATTCCATTTCTCTCAGCATAATCCCATAAGGCTGCGTGAATTGCTTCTTCAGCCAATAGCGAACAATGCATCTTAACAGGAGGCAGACCATCAAGAGCTTCAACAACAGATTTATTGGTAACTTTAAGAGCTTCCTCTACAGTCTTACCCTTCACCAACTCAGTGGCAATACTACTAGTGGCAACAGCAGCCCCGCAACCAAAGGTCTTGAATTTCACATCTTGAATAATACCATTCTCATCTATATCTAGGTACATCCTCATTATATCTCCGCACTTTGCGTTACCTACTGTACCGACACCGCTAGGTTTTTCGATTTCTCCCATATTTCTTGGATTCGCAAAATGATCCATAACTTTTTTAGTATACATAATAATCCTCCATTTATCTGATGGTAATGGTTCTACCAATATTTAATATCTTCTACGCACAAAATCCTCATATAAGGGTGACATATTCCTTAGCTTTTCCACTGTCTCCTTAATTTTATCAATCGTATAGTCTATTTCCTCAATAGTATTTTCCTCACTCAAGGTAAGCCTTAAGGATCCATGAGCAATTTCATGGGGTAGACCAATTGATAAAAGCACATGAGAAGGGTCTAATGAGCCTGAAGTACAGGCCGAGCCGCTAGATGCACATATATTGTTCATATCTAGCATTATTAGAAGAGATTCACCTTCTATAAATTGAAAGCTAAAGTTAGCATTGTTGGGTAGTCTCTTGGTTCTATGACCATTAAGTCTTGTATATGGGATCTCAGATAGCACTCGCTTTATCAAATAATCACGAAGCTCTGTCTCCTTCTTAATTCTTTCCTCCATAGAATTCATAGCAAGTTCTACAGCTTTACCAAATCCTACAGCATAGGGCACGTTTTCAGTTCCTGCCCGTCTACCTCTTTCCTGGGCTCCACCATGGATAAGGGAACGGATTTTTATACCCTGTCTTATATATAAGAAGCCTATACCTTTTGGACCATTTAATTTATGAGCACTGGCACTTAGCATATCAATCCCTAAGTCATCTACATCTATATTCAGCTGACCAAATGCCTGTACTGCGTCCGTATGGAATAAAACCTTATGTTTTTTTGCTATTGCTCCTATTTCTTTAATGGGTTGGATTGTCCCTATCTCATTATTAGCAAACATAATAGATATTAATACTGTTGTGGGACGAATAGCCTTCTCTAATTGATCTAGCTTAACAACACCATTCTCATCCACATCCACATAGGTTACCTCATAGCCTCTTTTCTGTAAATATTCACAGGTATGAAGGACTGCATGGTGCTCTATCTTGGATGTTATAATATGTTTTCCTTTATTTTCGTAAGCTTCTGCAGTTGCAATAAGTGCCCAGTTATCTGCTTCTGTTCCTCCTCCGGTAAAATAAATTTCCGTACTCTCTGCACCTATAGCATTAGCTATAGTACGTCTGGACTCATCTAGAGCCTTCTTATTCTGAGAGGCAAATTCATAAACACTGGATGGATTCCCATACAGCTCACTAAAGTAAGGTAGCATTGCCTCTACGACCTCTGGCTTTGTCTTTGTAGTAGCCGCATTGTCAAGGTATATCTTCTTTTCCATGTGGTCATCTCCTAAAATTGATTAATTTATTGCTAGCAATTCAGTTTAGACTGATTTACTTGTGCTTTACCGGCATCTGCTTGAACTTTCTTGCTTTCAGCAACTAGATCAGAGAGCATAATTCCATCCACTGCGTCATTTATACTATCACTTATACGCTTCCAGACGTATTTTGTTACACATATATCTGAGTTGCCGCAAGGTGTATCAGTACTGTTAATTTCATAGCAATCGACAGGACTAAGATCCCCTTCTAAGGCCCTTAAAATATCGCCTACAGATATTTCTTCAGGAGGCATAGCCAGTACATATCCCCCTTGGGCTCCACGGATTCCATTTACTATTCCTGATTTTTTTAGCCTTGCAACAAGCTGCTCTAGATAGTTCATTGAAATACCCTGTCTTTCTGCAATCTGACTTAAGGCTATCGCTTCATCATCCGTATTAACTGCTAGGTCAACTACCGCTCTTAATCCATATCTCCCTTTTGTTGTTAATTTCATACTTAACCTCCATTCTGCCAATAAACCGCGAAAGTATCTAAAAATCGCTGCAATCAGTCCATGGATCATATGTTTTATATCCTACTGAATTAATTCCTATTAAATTACTCGGTAATAAATATATCACTCCATGATAAAATTGTCAACAATAAAATGTGTTATTCATAAGTTTTTACCAATCCAAATATATTTAATAAAGATATGACAATCGAGGTAGTTAAATTTGAAGGTAAAACAAGCAGCTATAGCAGGTAGCAGGCATATAGGCAGAAGTAATATCCTTAAAGGAACATTAATTCTTACTCTTGCGGGATTTGCCACTAGAGTGATAGGTTTTTTGTATAAAATATTCTTATCTAAGGTTATGGGAACAGAATGGCTAGGGATATATCAGCTGGTATTCCCTGTCTATGGTATAGCATTCACTATCTATGCCACAGGGATTCAAACTGCCATTTCCAGGCTAATTGCCGCTGAAATGGGTAGAAGAAATCATAAAAACATTGGGAAGATTTTAAGGTCCGGTATACTTCTTTCTATTTCGATAGCATTAATATTGTCTTTCCTTTTATATAAGTTTTCAGACACAGTTGCACTACACTTTTTGCTGGAGCCTAGGAGTGCCTCTTCTTTAAGAATATTGGCTCTTGTATTCCCTTTCTGTGGCATAACCTCATGTATAAATGGCTATTATTACGGATTAAAAAAAGCCGGAGTTCCGGCTTCAACACAGCTGATAGAACAGATAATTCGTGTTATTGTAGTATATACTGCTGCCTTTACAGTGGGCAAGGATAATTTTAGGGTAACATGTGAGATGGCTGTAATAGGACTAGTTATCGGAGAAATTGCTTCCAGTCTATATAATTTCATATCAATATTCATTACAAAGTCACCAAAAGATATGTTATATCTCGGTCCTAATCTTTCAGCTGTAACCCTAAGGAGAAGGCAAATATTAAAAAACATCCTTACCCTTAGTATTCCCTTATCTACCAACCGTCTGCTAATAAATATCCTCCATAGTGTAGAGGCTGTACTTATACCAACTATGCTTCGTAGGTCGGGACTTAACACAGCTGAGGCATTAAGCACCTATGGAACCTTAGTGGGTATGTCTATACCATTTATTATGTTTCCAACAGCAGTAATAAATTCATTGGCTGTACTTCTTCTTCCTACAGTATCCGAGGCACAGGCTATGGATAACAATGATATGATCGGAAGGACAACTTCCGTCTCTATAAAATACAGCTTAATAATAGGTATAATGAGCACAGGTATATTTTTATTGTTTGGCAACAACCTAGGAATCAGTATATTTAATAGCGAGGAAGCAGGAAGGTATCTCATAGTATTAGCCTGGATTTGTCCTCTAATATACATAGCCACCACCTTAGGAAGTATAATAAATGGACTTGGCAAGGCTCATATTACCTTCATAAATTCTATCGTCGGTACAATTGCTAAGATTGTTATAATTATTATACTTATACCTCATAGAGGTATAGATGGATATCTTATTGCGTTACTAATTGGTCAGCTTATTATAACCATCATGGATTCTATCCATATCATAAGAAATATTCCTTTTCAATTTGATGCGGTAAACAGTTTGCTCAAACCAGGAATTATCGTAGCCATGTCAGGTTTCATACTAAAGAGTATCTATGAATATTTGCATAAAATCACTCATTTACATCAAGCGGTTTTTCTTCTATTATTTTGTTTTATCTTCTGCATCGTATGCTTAATTCTTTTTATTATAACAGACACAATCTCAAAAAAAGATTTTAAGTAAAATAAAGTTCCTACTTATAACTTGTAAGGGGTTACTTGATATACATAATAATTCAACCAGTTCGTATACATGGTATTAGCATGAGCCCGCCATGTAAGATTCGGCCGTTCCTCTGAACCATCTGGGCTATAATAGTTTACAGGTGGTTCAATATCCAATC
>JAAYPG010000053.1 GCA_012519905.1 Clostridiales bacterium
ACCACTGCCTGCATACAAGACATACCAGCTTCCGCCAATATAATGGATTTCCGGTGCCCATATGTACCTAAAGCTGGTATTGCTATCCTTCTCATCCCATATGGTGATTTCTTTAGCACTCCTTAACCCATCAATGGTTTTTGATTTTCGTAAAACTACTCTATCATACCCTTCAGGATCATTTTCGCCTAGCATAGGATATGAGCCTGTAAAATAATAATATCCATCAGGACCCTTTACAATATAAGGATCTGCCCTTTGAGATATAAAAATTTCATTAACCATAGATTTATCTTCGTAATTATTCATGTTCTTATCCTTTCAGTGATTATATTAGGTAGGTAATTGCGAAACTTTACCTTACTTTATGATCTTGTGCAGGTTTTCGTGACTTTCGCAATTTCCTAATTATATTAGGAAGATACCTACAATCATCTCCTAGTGTAAATAAAACCATGAATACATTATATCAAAATAACTAATAAAATGCTCCCCTTTAGTTGCATAAGGAGAGCATTTTATTCTATTTAAAAAGGGGGAGTTTTAGTATTTTTTCAACTTGGCGCTTATTTCACACTTGATTTAAGAACTTCGTAACCCATGTTGGTGATTGCATTTTCGATTTGATCTATTGCAAGCTTATCTTCGTCGAAGTTTACCTTTACTTTACTTGAATTAAATAATACTTTTAAATTATCCTTGTCTATGCCATCTAGTTTTTTTACTGCACCTTCGATCTTTTGCATACAAGATGGACATGCTAAGGTTTCTAATTGAATTGTTGCTGCTTTCATAACCATTCTCCTTCCATCAAAATTACTTCTTATAATGATTTCTTTCTTGTCTATGATATAATATTACCCTATTTATCATTATAAAACTTTGATTCATATCACTTTTAACTACTTTTATTTCTAAGACGATAACGTAATAATCTCATACCATTAATGATAACCACTAAGATACTACCTTCATGTACTAACATACCAATGGACATATTCATCCAATTACTGAAGAAGACACTGGCAAGAAGGACTAATACTACTCCTACAGCTATGAAAATGTTCTGCTTCATGTTTCTAGATATTGCCTTTGTCAATCCAAGGGCATGAGCTAACCTGCCAAAGTCTGAGTTCATTAACACTACATCTGATGTCTCTATGGCTACATCCGTTCCATTGCCCATGGCAATACCTATATCTGCCAAAGCCAGTGAAGGACTATCATTAACACCGTCACCTACAAAGGCTACGATTTGACCCTGTTCCTTAAGCTTCTTAAGATAGGCGGATTTATCCTCAGGAAGCATGTTACCGTAAGCTTCCGTCAGTCCCAGCTCACGGCTTACTACATCTACCGTTCCCTGATTATCACCAGATAGCATTACAAGGTTTTTTACACCTAAAGCTTTTAGTCTCTGAAGGTCATCCTTAACACCCGGCCTAATCTGATCACGAACACCCATTAAGATCATAAGCTTAGCATCAACAGATGTTAGCACTAGAGAGTTGCCATTTCTCTCAAATCTTCTTATATCTTCTTTGGCCCTTCCATCTATTAATACGTTCTCTCTTTCCATCAGGGCGACATTACCTACTGCTACTCTGTGTCCATTTACCCTGGCTACAATTCCCTCGCCCTTAACAACCTCAGTATTTTCAACAGCTGTGAATCTTGTATCACCTATTTTCTTTAATACTGCTTTTGCTAATGGATGATCGGACTCCCGTTCAATACTTGCAAGATATCCTAATACCTCATCCACATTTTCTGTATAGTATTCTATCTCTGCTACCGCTGGATTTCCCTCTGTTAATGTGCCGGTTTTATCAAATATCATTGTATCAGCGCGACTGAAATCATTTATAACTTCACTACCCTTTAGTAGCACACCATACCGTGCCCCATTTCCAATACCCGCAACATTAGATACAGGCACACCGATAACCAGAGCTCCAGGACATCCAAGAACTAGAATTGTAATGGCTAGCTCTGGATCTCTTGATATTAACCATACGACAAATGCTAATACTAGGACAGCCGGTGTATAGTGCTTTGAAAATCGATCTATAAAACGTTCTGCTGCTGATTTTGAATCCTGAGCCTCTTCCACTAGCTCAATTATTTTACCAAATGTTGTATCTTCGCCAACCCGGTCTGCAACTATCTGGATAGTTCCATTCTCTAATATAGTGCCAGCGAAAACCTTTGAATCTTTCTCTTTACTTACAGGTAAAGATTCTCCTGTAATACTTGCTTCGTTAATGTGACCCTCACCGATTATAACCCTACCATCAACAGGAACCTTTGACCCTGTCTTTACAAGAATAACATCACCGACATCCACCTCATCAACTTCCACCTCTTCGAATTCCCCATTCTCCATCTTCTTTAGAGCATTCTCTGGAGCCATCTCTGTCAAGGCCTTAATGGCCGAACGGGTCTTATTAAGTGTTCGTAACTCTAAGTAGGCACCGAATAAGAAGAGGAATGTCACTATAGCTGCTTCTTCATAGTTTTTTATTAAAAATGCACCTAAAACGGCAATCGTTACCAAGACATCTATACTTACTACTTTGACTCTTAAGGCCTGAACTGCTTGGATGGCAATAGGTATAACTCCCAATATGGATGCCGCTGTAAGTGATAGGGTAAAGAAGCCTGTATCTCCCGTTATCCACTTGGATATAAAGGATAGAGCTATTAATATACCACTTATTAATGCTATTTGATTCTTCCTGCCCAATATATGGTTCAAATGCTTCTGCATGCTATCCCTCCTCATCTAATATCTATTTTGCTCAGATAACTTAATTGGCTAAAATATAATTCAACTATATCAGTCAATAATTTTGCATTCTATAATCTGACTAGGAGTAATAGGCTTCATCCAATTCTGCAAGCATATTGTATACTGCCTCGTAACTCTCACATACATCATC
>JAAYPG010000054.1 GCA_012519905.1 Clostridiales bacterium
TATATCCTTGTGAGTTGGCCAACGAAGATACTCGGTGACTAATTCATCCGATGTCCAGTTCCTATATACAGAGCAAATATCTTCCTTAGTAAATCTTCGTAGAATTAATCGTTCTGTTTCGATTGTTTTTGTTCCTTTGTCCTTCATGGTTACCACTCCTTATTATTATTTTCTCTCCCAATTATTCCGAACATTTCATCTCATCCTCTGAAATACCCATTTTGCGACATTCATTACATACATAATCTTTTTCCATCTGATTTCCGATATGATACTTTAAGATTATACTTTTTTATTAGCTGCCTTAAAATCTACAAACCAATTTAGACCATTAGATTCTGAAATCATTACTTTGGAAATTTGCTACTGTATCCATGGAGTATTCCATAAGTATCCGTTATCGATTTGTGACAGTTTGGTTAATATTGTCACATTGCGCTCATTCCTTTTATTTCTGATGTTTAGTGTCATATTATATTCCTCATAAGGCGACAGCTCTATCATAAACTTCACAGTACATATCCCATTTGAGTATTCGGCAGTTTCAATCTTGTCCGGAATGTCGTGCGAGAGACTGTGCAATGTAACTGTATATATCATCTTACTGTTACCAGCACTCGGAACGAACGAACACTCAAAACCATTATCAATTTCCTTAAGGCTTATATTGTAAATTTCGATAGTATCTGGAAACTCGATAGCTGAGACCTGTTTTACCTGGCTCCTAAGGTTAAAATAAATATAAGATGTAGAAAAAATTAGTGCGACCGCAAGTATCAATCCTACTACTTTCCAGATTAATGCAGAATGCCTGTTACGGATTGCCATCTGCTCGTTGATACGTGACAATTGCTCCGCAATCTCGCTACGATCCGCAACCGGGTTTACTTCCGCTCCGAGAAGTTCTTGCACAG
Organism: Clostridiales bacterium; assembly: GCA_012519905.1. Classification (GTDB taxonomy): domain Bacteria; phylum Bacillota; class Clostridia; order Lachnospirales; family Lachnospiraceae; genus Mobilitalea. The sequence goes on from JAAYPG010000054.1 coordinate 915, forward strand.
AAACATCTAGCTCCGTTGCAATGGCCTGGATTATATCCGCATCAGGAACGGACAAACCCTTCTCCCATTTCGAAACGGTCTGTCTTACAACATGTAAGCGGGATGCAAGTTCCTCCTGAGTAATGCCCTTCTGTCTTCTGATGGTTTTGATATTTTCATTAAGCATATATTACGCCTCCTTTTGCTGTTGCTATTATATCCAGGTCATTACGTTTCTACAAGCAATGCAAATTAACTTAGATGGCAAAAGATACATACTTACAATAATTATCCTAGCACTAAAATTTAAGTTCAATTATATCATGTCGATTATATCTTTTATCTACTGGTGGAGGTGTCATAAAGTCACCAAGTTAAATATTCTATATATCTAAGACAGCATCACCTATCGATATGATACCCCTCGCTTTTGAACTTATTTAATAATTCCATCAATTCGTATACTCTATCTCTAGTAAGTTCTGCACCTTTTAAAAATTCTATCATTGGTTGAATGCTTCCACCTTCATATACAGAACCTGCTTCTTCTATTTCATTCTCCTTCTCTACAATCCATTCCCTTTGTTCGATTGTCAACTGATCCATTGCTTCTTTATCTAAGGTTTCTTTTAAATAGCCCCATATTTTATTAATTTCATCATCCCATAATACATAGATATCTTTAGCCAATAGATTCATTTCTAATTGATTTAAATCATCGTTTTTTAGTTTATGATTTAGTTCCTCATATTGCTTTTCAATTTCTGAAATTTCAGCTGTAATATCTAATTCTGTATTCTCTTCTTTTATTTCATCTATCAAATAACTAGAAAATCCATTTTCTGCTTCAATATTGTACAAACCATAAAATGGTAGATATTCTTCTTTAACATTGTCTAAATTCAAGTAACCAACCCAACTTCTAAAACCTTCCGGTAGTTCTTTTATTGGCGCTTGTCTTGTGTAGATATAAATTTCTTTTGCATCATTTATTCCATATGGTTCACTGTAGATATATTTGATACCATCAATGATTTCTTCGCTTTTTACTTCTTTCTCAAGTTTTATAGATTCAATTGACATGGAATAAGTATAATCATTTACTCTTTTTGGTGTTGTAAATTTTCCTTCAAATGTAGATGAGTAAATTATCCCATTTGGATAACCCTCGCCAATATCCCCCATATCAGAATCCGAATAGTATCCTTGAAAAGTTCCATCTTCATTAATATTCAATAATGTTTGCCAAGCACCAGCTCCACTAGCAAATACAAATTGAAATTTTGATAATTGAGAAAATAGAATTGTTGCTTCATCATTGCCTTCCTCAACATCACTCGGACTAACTACTTCTAACTCTGTTTCTGTTTCTATTTCTTTTTCTGCTTCTACATCTGTGTCTACTTCTACATCTATATCTGCGTCTAATTCTATATCTGTTTCTACTTCTAATGGAGTAGTTGCATCAGTAGAAGCTTTTTGCTCATTCTGACAACCAACAAATAATACTAGACTACAGCTTACTGCAATTAAAAATAATAATCTTGGTTTATGAATGGCTCGCCCTACTGTTTTACTACTTGTGTCAATTTCCAAATGTCTTTTCTTCATATACTAACTCCTTTATATCATCTTACTTTCGCTTTATCTATTGTAGTCCTTACCATAGTGTCTGTCTATGGAAATTTCTAAATTATCTGATGTAGGCCGATCACATTTCTCTCCACATTACTGTGATTTTCTTCAATAATTATATCATTACAGCGAATAATAAGCTCTTTCAATCCCTCATGTGACCAAAAAAGCATATGGGCTTCATAACCATTATCCGTACGATATAACTCCTCATAAAGCCAAGTACTTCCCACAATGTGCTCTTCCTCTTTTATGATTTCAGACATTTCAAAAGTAATCATATTATAATTGGTGAATCCTCCATGTGTATCAAGGCATATGACAACATCTTTTTTATCAACTGTAAACGCTTTTACCACGCAATCGTGAAAACCAAATCTCTCTCTAATGATTTGAGGAATGTTCTCCTCATTCTGAGCTATAGAATACTCATTTATAACTTGATTCATCTTCTTTTTGCTCTCTTCTATGAGACCTAACAGTTGATTAAGAATTCCTCTGGTACAGTAGCCCAGTGAGAAAACCCGTATATCTGCAATTTGTTGAAGAAGCTCGGGAGGAAGCTTATTTATAATTTCTCTTTCTTTCGTTTCCTGAAGACTTCGGAATTCTTCTTTACTTTTTTTCTCATCGAACATTGTACGAGCATCATACTCATTTATCAGTTTCAGAATGCGTTCTTTTTCTTCTGGCGGCATATGATAAACCACTTCATCCTCTTTGTTTATTACTTCTCCATTTGCAAATTTATCTAGTGGTACAAGTGTACATCCGTCTTGTTCCAACATAAAACGAGGGTCAAGATCGTAAATCTCCCGTTGCAATTTTATAAATTCTTTTTCTTTTCTTTTATAAAGTCGTAAATAAAGAGCTTCATCATAAACCGCAGCACCATTATGCACTCTCATACTATAGTCAAGTCCCGTCTGCTGACATAATTCATACCATTCCTTAGTTAAATATCTCATGCTATATCCTTTCAACAAATTCAATTTATAGTTCTAAAAACGAATTTATTTCTTCGAACAAATCTATATCGATGGCTGAATACAACTGTATATTATCCACTTTAATTTCTTCTCCTGAGTATTTTGCTCTGAGTTCAATTGCCTCATCGGATAAAAGATAATCATAGTGACCATTCTTTCCTGGTTTGTCCATTAACATGAACCTACACCTCGGATTTTTTATACGGTCTTTTTGTCTATATATAGAACTTACTCCTCCATAAAACTCATCTGTTGTACCACTTAATACTAGAATCGGAATATGTGATGTATCTATGCCCTTAACCGCTGAAAGCATGTTTCTAATGCCAAAGTCTGTTTTTTATTTTTTCCCCCCGTACTTAATACCTTTATAAAGAGCTGAAACAGACTCACCAATAGTAATGATTATAATAGCTGCGGTTGTAATCAAAATAATCCTTTCAAAGGATACCGGCGTATACTGTTCTATTTTTTGTACGATCTCACTATTCCAAATATCAATTTTATAGATGACATTAATAGATAGTGTTGCAGAGATTACATTTAATAATGTTGTTATGATAGCTATTTTCATCGTCCATCTGCCTTTAATAATCTTAATTAGTTCTATCAAGATGTTAGTGGTGAAGACGAGAAAAATAATAACCTTAAATCGAGCAAGTCCTTCTAAGTTTAAAAGCGGAATAAAGTTCAATCCGTCGCCTGCTTTATAATAAATCCCGATTATCTCAGGTAAGAAGAAAAACAAAGTCAGAATTATCGTAGCTATCATTATAGCAAAAATAGATTCTCCCCTTGATATAATTGCCTTTTTATCAGGTAATTCAGGTAATTGAGAAGGATCCCATGCCTTTTGCTTCATACCAGTTTCAACGGATATTTCATTGTACTCTAATAAAGCAAAAATCCCAGTGACCCAGGTTGCTCCTTGTAAAGTAGCAGATAACAAAGTGCCTATATAGTCCCCAATCATTCCTGCTATGCTCTCAATGGAGAAGATTGAACCGAATCCCCATGCTACAGATATTCCGATAAAAATGGATAAAACAACGGTTTTCATAACAAAAAGATATTTGTCAAAGTAGTTGGGTCCAATAAGATATCTTTCTTTTCCTCTGTAGCGACTCGCTAATTCCTGTGGATTTCCAAGCTCTCGTAATACCTTGTCAACTTTCTCCTCTTCAGAAAGAGCATTATCCATCCCATCCATCATATCGTCTATTAAAACTTTTAGTTCGCTACCAATTTCATTTTTCAATTTTCTTGGCAATTTTTTCGTTACCGCATAAATGTACCTGTCAATCACCACTATTCCTCCTCATCAATTAGATGTTTCACTGCCCTATTAATATCACTCCAGGCGGCACAAAGCTTTAAATAAACACCCTCACCATATTCACTTAACCTGTAATATTTTCTGGGCTTCGTTCCATCCGTGTCCCAAAAGCTTTCTAGAATTCCTTGCTTTTCTAATCTCCGCAAAAGAGGATATAGGGTATTTGCCTCGATATCAAATCCTTTTTCATTCATGAGAACGATTAAAGAATATCCATATTGCGGTTGCTTTAACTGACTCAATACGGCCAATATAATTGTTCCTCTTCTCAGCTCCTGAATAAGTCCATTTAATACAAGATCATCAATATTATTTTCCACTATATCACCTTCCACTCACATTATACTGTGCGTCACACACTATTGTCAATAGTATAATATTATTGATTACGTAGGTAAAGTACCAACTCAACCTGCTACAGTCAAAAATTTGCATAAAAATATACCCTCTATATGTTCTTGGGGATACATATGAAGGGTATATATCGGACTGTTGGCAAAATCATGGATAGTACTTTCCACTGATTTTGACTGTGGCTGTGCCACCAAACAGAACTTCATCATTCTCAGCGCGTAATCTGACCGTATTATATATCATATTGCTACCCTGTTCTATAGCAATTGGTTTACCTTCCCAATAATTGTTCATTAGCAAATAATATGCAAAAGCACTGTTCCCAGAACCGGTTGCAGGATCCTCAAGATAACCAAACTTAGGAGAAAAAACACGTGTACCTAGTGCTGTTGCCACCTCAGTTGGTTCAAGATTTACATCATATACCTTAGCTTTTGGTGCAGATATATATATGGCATGGATAGGCTATACTAAATAGGACAGTTTTTCTCCGAACATGATATAATAAAATTATTGGAGGAGAAAGACATGTCAAAAAAATATTATGAGGAAAATTTCAAGAAGCAAATTGTCAAAATATA
>JAAYPG010000055.1 GCA_012519905.1 Clostridiales bacterium
CTCTGCACAATGGACTGCATTATCTCCATAGATGCCCTTCTCATTCTCATGCAGCAGAGTTACATTATTCACCTTCGCATAGTCTACAAATTCACCCATCTGCTCCATCACTTTACTGCGGAAACCTTCATATTCAGCCCCCTCCGGTATATAGAAGCTAAACATACGTATATAGGGTGTTTCCATTAGGTGAGCCAACTCAACTGTATGCTTGTACTTCTCCAGATGAGGCAGAAAATCATCTGTAATCGAAATCTTTCCTATCGGAGATCCCACCGAGGACAGAGATATTCCCTCTGCATCTAGCTGATATTTGATTTCCTTTGCTTCTGTAATAGAATAGTCCACCAGATTCTTCCCATTAACCCCTCGCATCTCGATATGCTTCATATTCAATTTTTTTAATACTGTTATTTGCTTCACTAGATTTGAATCTATTTCATCTGCGAAACCCGATATTACAATCTCATTCCACATAATATTCTTCCTCCTCTTAAAAACTTTCATTTATATCAAAGACGATACCACTGCCTTGTTTCTTTTTTGAATTTGAACGTCTTTTGTTTAATTCAGATAAGAATAAATCCTCATCAAAGGGTATCTCTACCGGTTGTCCCAGCCAGCTGGATAAATGCATTGCATTAGACAAGGTCAACCCATGAATCCCCTCAGACCCCTCCGCCACTAGAGGCGTCCCATGCAATATATTACCCGCAAAGGCTTTCAGCACACCCACATGCTGTTCGTTCTTCCCATCACTTTCTACATTAGTAATTGTAAGCTTTGGCTGTCCAAAACCGTTGGTTGCTGTTTTGCAAAACTCTCGCTCGTTCTCTGCTAATTTATAAAGAGTCAACTCATTCTTCTCACACACCAGTTTCCCCATCTCCAGAGTAATCTCAAACCGGTTTGTTCCCGGAGCATCCGCCGTCGATGTAATAAACACTCCCGTCGCTCCGTTGGGATATTCAAAGTAAGCCGTCACATCATCCTCTACTTCAATATCATGCCACTTTCCATAATGGCAGAAGGCCTGAACCTTGCTAGGCATCCCACAAATCCACTGAAGTAAATCCAGATTATGTGGGCATTGGTTTAATAGGACACCGCCTCCTTCACCGTCCCAGGTAGCACGCCAGCTCCCAGAATCATAATAAGCTTGAGTACGGTACCAGTCAGTTATAATCCAGTTCACTCGTTTAATTGCTCCAAGCTCTCCGCTAGTAACCAGTTCATGCATCTTTCTATAAATTCCGTTGGTTCTCTGGTTAAACATCATTGCAAACACCTTGTCGCTTTTAGCGGCCACTTCATTCATTTCCCTTACCTGCTTCGTATAAACACCAGCTGGCTTCTCACAGAGAACATGCTTCCCATGTTTTAAGGCATCAATGGTTAATTCCGGATGCTGATAATGGGGAACTACAATTAATACCGCATCACAGGAATCGGATGCAATCAGCTCAGAGCCTTCTGTGAATATCTGAACCTCTTCCGGAAGAGCCGATCTTGCCCAGTCCCGGCGGTCCTTACTGCGATCCGCCACAGCAGTTAATACAATTTCAGGAACCTTTTGTTCCACGATACTGTTTGCATGGCCGGTTCCCATACCTCCAATTCCAATTATACCTAGTCTTAATTTTTTCATACCTAATCCTCTTTTCTAATTACTTATGTATTATTTCTTGCTGATAAATAGTATTATACCATATTTTGATACAATTTCTTTGCATTAACCGACCAATTATTTGCCTCTGAGAGCATTCTAAAAGAAGCTACATTAACCCCATTTTAAAGATTAATGTAGCCTCTTTTCTATTTTCATTTATTTATCTATATATTATTCTAACTGGCTTTCATGCTTCTTAAAGAAGTCAACTCTAGGCTCAAGAAATTTTAACTTATGGTCCTTGATATTTGGTATAAAATAATCCAAGGGTTCAAAGATTGTATTCCAATCCCATATTCTCTCATCTACGCCTAGGTACTCTCTCACCATACCTGCACCAGTTGGAGCGATAGGATGCACTAGAGTGGCAGCTACTCTTACAGCATAAAGAGAATCAATCAGCACCTGACTTCGAAGAGCATCATCATCATTATTATCGGCCGTCCTAATATTATTGACATAATATTTATTGCTGGTACGGACATAACTATCCAATAAATCTGATATTCTATGAAACTCATGGTTATACATATGTCTTTCATACTTAAGTATAACCTTCTTAGCTTCCTCTAGAATCCCTTCACTGACCTTCCCTTCAGGTATATGAGAATCATAATATTTTTGAGCTGTATAGAAGCAAGAACGGATTAATCTATTATATACATTTGTGAGCAGATTGCCCTCCTTAAGCACAGGATCAATTCCCTCCACAGGCTCTGTCTGATAGACAGCCGGCTGAAAGCTAACACTCTTATTATCAAGGCCAAAGCTTATAAAATGCATTCTTAGCTGTTCATTTGTATAATACTGTAGAAGTTCACTTGCCATAGGAGGCTTAATCTCCGAGCTAGAGCTTGCCTTCTTATCCATAAAAAGTACATGATTATTAGCAATTAAATGAGGAAGGATTAAGTCCCCATCCTTAGGAACTATCTCCGGAGCTTCCTTCTGCATTGCCATAAACATAGCCATCTCAGCTATTCCATAGAAATAAATATTGTCCTCTCCGATAAATTGATAGACATTAGCATCAGTGGAACACCACCAATCCTTCCAATCCTTAGAGGACGCCTCTCCATTCTCTAGATAGGTCCTTGTAAATGATATAGGAGCCCATAAGGATTCTGGCCATACCCAGAAGGTTAAATCTTCAAGGCCATCCTTAACAGGTGTCTTAACTCCCCAATCTATATTACCAGTTAACCTAAATGGCACTAAGGTCTTACCAGTACGGAAATTCACTCCATGCTTTGCTATAATCTCTGTAGCTATCTCCCTATCTCTTAGGGCCTTAAATACTAAGGTTACAGATGGTTTCTTCTCTTCCTCTATATATTCATGCTCAGGTAAGGTATGGATTATCTCCTTTAGCTTAGGAAGCTGGTTCTTCTTAATATATATCATAGGATCTCTTAAGAACTCTTCCATAGTATTAAGCAAGTATTTCCTTGAGTTAGAGTTCTTTCTAAGATAATCTACTCTTTCAGAGAGTAGCTTTTGGAACTCCTCCAACTTAAAATACCAGTTTGTAACCTTTATAATCTCTGGTGTCTTTCCGGATAAGGTACTCTTAGGGTTTATAAGCTCAGAAGGCATATACTGATGTCCCAATGCGCATTCATCTGCATAGCCTTTCTCGGATCTGCATCCCTCTATAGGACACTCTCCTACAACCTGCCTTCCGTTCAATAGAACCTTGAATTCTGGGTCATAGAATTGAGGAGTAGATAGCTTATCAAGATATCCCTTCTCATAAAGAAGCTCGAATACCTCCTCTGATACCTTATCATGAATCTCACCACTTCTACCAAATGCAGATGTTGCATATAGATTTATACCAATTTCATAATCATCTAAAGTCTTCTTCTGCTTAAGATGATTTTCAGATACATAATCCTCGATACTACCTGTATAGCCCTCATCTTCACATGCCTTTCTATAGCTTTCCAGTATGGGTGAGCCATAGCAATCTGTACCTGACACAAATATTACATTATCCTTGCCAATCCTATCCCTCAAAAACCTGGCAAATACATCAGCATGAATAAACACACCACCAATATGTCCAAAATGAAGCTCTTTATTGCCATAGGGCATACCGGCTGTCACCACTGCTCTCTTAGGAAACTTAGGCCTCTCCAGCTCCGGTCTTTTTCTAAACGCTTTCTCTTTACTCATAAAAACCTCCTCAAAATTTTATTTATATAACAATATTTATTACGGAGGTTTTACCTCCTCAAGCTTTATCTTTAATAATAATACCTATAACGGAGGTTTTACCTCCTTCTGTAAACACAAAAAAACCCACGATATTCCAATACACATAGGAATTATCGTAGGGACGAAAATCTTCGTGGTGCCACCCTATTTTATTGATATGTTACCATACCAAACTTATTAGGTACATATTATACCATGGCCCTGTAACGTGGACTTACGTCATAGCATCACTGAAATTAATATTCAGATCCGTATGCAGCTCCGAGGCTTGTTTCATCATAATATCCCCATTCCTTCTCAGCTTAAGCGGAACTCTCTGTTGGTTCTTATTATGATTACTCTTCTCTTCATAGCCTTTAATTCTAAGATATTATAGATACATGCAATATGACAAAGCATAATCATGTTTCTTAACTGGTATGGTATGATATTCTACCCAAAAAGTCAAGATAATAGTTTAAAATTTTAAAAAATAGATTATTAATAAGAACTGTCAGCATAATAGGGCACGATAATATAATTACCAGCCTGTATCTTATCTGACGATAAACCATTAGTTGTCATAATCTCAGCTATGTATTCATTCAAATCCTTATATTCATCAGACATATGCTTGGATGCTATGGTCCAGAGGGTATCACCCTTTTGTATCTCCACACTGGCTACATGCTTAACTCGATTACCTTCTCTCTTAGCAGTAACCTTCTTAGTGGCAAATAATATAGTAAAAATCATAAGAATAAATAATATAACAATTGCAAGCCATCTGCTTTTTCTTCTATCGGCCATTTTTCTTCTAGGCTCATAATCTAAATTGTTAAGATAAGAATTATTCATAATTGTTACCTCCCAATTAAAATACTGTATTTTTCTATATTATAGTATGAGCCCTGGACATCTGATGTCTTAATAGAAAAAACATTTTTAATATAATTTAAAAACTGATACGAACGTATGTTTTGTAGCTTAATTATAGCAGGCAAACATTTGTTTGTCAATAGTTTTTTCGAACATATATTCACCTGGTAAGTACAAACGTTTTTTCGCTTTTCAGAACATAAGTTTTGCATTTTCTAGTTTTATATGTTATACTATCTACAATATCTAGACTAAACATTTGATTACAATAGATTAGACTTTTGGGACGATAACTAATGTAACCTATAATTATTTGAAAAGAGGAGGACAAATACCTATGGAATATGGAAAAATTAGTGCCAAGCAGAAGGAAATACTAGAATTTATCAAATCAAAGATAATAAATAAGGGATATCCCCCCTCAGTTCGTGAGATTTGTGAAGCAGTGAAATTAAAATCAACATCCTCAGTACACTCTCATCTTGAAACCCTTGAAAAGAATGGATTTATCAGGAGAGACCCATCAAAACCCAGAGCGATTGAGATAATAGATGATGAATTCAATCTTACTAGACGGGAGCTTGTTAATGTTCCGATTGTGGGAACCATAACAGCTGGCCAACCAATTCTTGCTGTTGAAAATGTTGACAGCTACTTTCCTATTCCATCTGAGTTCATGCCCAACAGTGAGACATTTATGTTAAAAGTTAAGGGCGATAGCATGATAAATGCAGGTATTTTTGATCAAGATAAGATACTCATTCAGAAGCAATCCCATGCTAAGAATGGTGATTATGTAGTAGCTCTTCTAGATGACGAAGTTACGGTCAAGACATTTTATAAAGAGAATGGCTACATACGACTCCAACCTGAAAATGATTCCATGGAGCCAATAATTGTAGACGACGTACAGATTTTGGGGGTAGTTATAGGTTTATTTAGAATATTTTAATATTTTCATAAACATCTGATTAATTGCCTATAAATTTACCTATGTAATTTAGAATTTTGCAAACAAACAGGGATCTTTATCCGCCTATTTATCTATGGCAGCCTAAGATCCCTTCTTCTTTACCTATATTATATTTTTACCAATATTATATTCCGAGATCCTCTTTGGAGATAGTTTTACCATCTCTCCATATCCTCTCAAGATTGTAGAATAATCTATCTTCCTTTGAGAATATATGCACTACGAGATCACCATAATCCATAAGAATCCAGCTTGCACTTTTTACGCCTTCAACTCTTAAAGCCTCATAGCCACTTCTTCCCAACTTATCCTTCACAGCATCCAGCAAAGCATCAACCTGAAGTGAATTAGCACCATTGGCAATAATAAAATAATCAGCTATTACTGAAATATCCTTAATCTCAATTACCTGTATATCTTCTGCTTTCTTCTCCTCAAGAGCTTCATATGCTAGTTTTAACATATTCTTGGAATTTACCATATCTACCTCCAATAAAATTAATTTAATTTAGTGTTCACACAATTCAAGTTTGTCGCACTATTGCAAATGTATATTCAATATGCTCATTACACTCATTTCGCCTATTGGTTTACATAATAATCATATGTCTCTTTAGTCTTGGGACAGATCAACTGACCTTTACCCTCCAAATATTCTAAGGTCTGTTTTAAACTAATCTTTAAGGCCTCATCTAAATTTTCATAAGCAACTTCTCTTATATAATCTATATTAGGTATCATTATTCTATTTGGTTCAATATAGTCAGCAATAAATATAATCTTTTCTAGCTTAGTCATGGCAGGCCTGCCTGTGGTATGATACTCAATTGCTTTTATTATACTCTCATCCGCAATTTTGTATTTCTTCTTGGCATACACCGCTCCTACCTTGGCATGAAGTAACATATTGGGTAATTTTCTTTCTATTTCAGTAATTTCTATATGATTATTATCGCACTCCTGCAGTAATTCCTCATCTGTCAAATACTTTGCGCAGTCGTGAAGTATACCGGCAATACTAGCTTTCAAGACGTCCTCTCCATGAATCAAAGCAAGATCATAGGAGACCTGCTCAACTCCAAGGGAGTGCTGGTATCTTCTGTCTGATAAAATACTTTTCATATTTTTTCTTAGTTCATCTAACATATATCATCCTTCTTCTAAGCTTTATACTTGCTGCTTTTTCACCTTATTAGCTGCTCTACTTAGGTTGAATTCTTGCTGCTTTTTCACCTAACTTAGTTGCACTACTTGGGCTTGATACCTATTTTTGAGGCTGATACTATCCTTATTAATAAAACAGCTAAAACATTTCTGTGGGTTATCCTGGTCTTACCTTGTCTCATTTGTACAAATCATGTTTATTAATATATGAAATAACCTCATCAGGAAGATAATATCGTATGGATTTCCCTTTGGATCTTCTTTCTCGGATCTTCTCAGAGGACAATTCCATAATAGGCATATCCAATAAAATGATTTTACCCTTATATTCATTTTCAAGATATCTGGCCTGCTCTTCTAGCTGCTCCTGGGTAGATTGCTCTCTTCCACCGGCAACAATGGTGCTTAAGCGAAACACTGTCTGAGGGTCCATCCAACGTGACATCATCATTAAGGAATCAGCCCCCACTATAAAATAATATTCCGTATCAGGTTCACTTTCCTTAAGAGCAATTAAGGTATCAGAGGTATATGTTATACCAGGCCTCTGAAGTTCTATATCAGATATAAGAAAATGAGGATTGTCCTTTATTGCCAACCGAACCATGTTAATTCTATGTTCGGCAGATTCAACAGATATACCCGCCTTATGAGGAGGATTCATCGTGGGCATAAAAAGAATATAATCAAGACCGGCCTGCTCGTAGGCATGCTCTGCCAAAAATAAATGCCCATTATGGATGGGATTAAATGTTCCTCCCATTATACCTACCTTCTTCATCTGTCTCCTCCTTTCACAATAGAGTTCATTTATCAAGCTGTAATAAAATCCAACATAGTACACATCTGTCCTATGCTTGCTTTGATTTATCCACAGGAAGAACAATTTTCTTCTTGTCCTTTGATTCCTTATATAATACTATCTTTCTTCCGATTACCTGAACCACCTCTGAACGTGTCCTTTCGGCTAGAGTATGTGCAATTGCATTAATATCCTCTAAGCAATTCTTAAGTACATTAATCTTAATTAACTCTCTGGCTTCTAAGGCCTCTAACACTCCCTCAGTTATTTCCGGAGTAAGAGCTGATTTTCCTATTTGATAAATAGGGTCCAGATTCATAGCCAGGCCTTTTAGATAAGCTCTTTGCTTTGTTGTCATCACAACTCTCCCTTCTATATATAATTTTTCTTCCTAATTGATATAAGGAAGGATCTATTCATAATATCTTTCTATTTATAATAATCAAACTGAAGACCATACATTCTAACAGTATCGCCCTCTTGGATTCCAAGCTCCTCTAGTTGCTCAAGTATACCATTATCTCTCATAAAGTTCTGGAAGAATACAAATCCCTTTTCAGACTCTAGATTTGTATATCCAAGCATACGTTCAATTCTGGGACCTTCAACCACATAGAGATTCTCTTCTTCCTTCCATACCTCAAATGGCTCTTCTGATACTGTGGTATTTTCAGGGAAGAACTCTCTTTCAAATACTACTGGCGTCTTATCCATCTGATCAAGAATTCCCTTAACATGATACAAAAGCTCCTTGATTCCCTTACCACTTACAGCTGATATAGGAAAAACCTTTAAACCTTCCGGCTCAAAAGCACTCCTGAGCTTCTCAACCACCTCTTGCTCATCCTCACCATATAAAACATCAATCTTGTTTGCAGCAATTACCTGTGGAAGCTTAGCTAGCTGGGGATTATATGAGGTAAGCTCTTCATTAATCAATCGGATATCCTCTATAGGATCCCTTCCCTCAGTTGATGCAGCATCAACCAAATGAATTATTAACTTAGTACGCTCAATATGCCTCAGAAATTGATGTCCAAGGCCTAGTCCCTCTGAAGCTCCTTCAATTAAACCAGGAATATCTGCAATAACAAAGCCGCCACCTTCCTCAAAATCAACAACTCCTAGGTTAGGGCTTGTAGTAGTGAAATGATAATTACCTATCTTTGGTCTGGCATTTGTCACTCTAGATAAAAGCGTGGATTTACCTACATTAGGGAAGCCCACAAGTCCAACATCTGCTATCACCTTAAGCTCCAGACGCACAGTCATCTCCATTGCAGCCTGTCCAGGTTGAGCATATTTTGGTGCCTGCATAGTAGCAGTGGCATAATGCTGATTACCCTTACCGCCTCTTCCGCCTTTAAGGATTAATACCCTTCGGTTATCACCCGACATGTCTGCTACAACCTTGCCAGTTTCCTTCTCATAAATCACAGTTCCCGGGGGAACCTTAAGAACCAGGTCCTTACCATCCTTACCTGAACAACGCTTCTTACTGCCGTTTTCACCATCCTCAGCAGCATATTTTCTTACATAACGGAAATCAGCTAGGGTGTTGAGGCCTTCATCCACCTCAAAAATCAAGTCTCCACCCTTACCGCCATCACCTCCGTCAGGGCCTCCGGCCGGTACATATTTTTCCCTACGAAAACTCACATGACCGTCTCCACCTTTGCCTGACCTTATAAATATCTCAGCTCTATCTGCAAACATAAATACCTCCGCATAATCTGCAATGCAAAATCCAATAAACATCATAAAAATAAATCATTTATATAGTTTCAATATAACTAGCTACAATATAGTATATCATAAATTTGCATAAAACAACCCCAAATTCATAATGCCTAGGAATTTGGGGTTATAATCACATCTGTCTTTCTTATTTGCTCTCAACAGGATATACACTAGCCTGTTTCTTATCCCTGCCTTTTCTTTCGAAACGAACAACTCCGTCTACCAATGCAAATAATGTATCGTCGCCACCGCGTCCAACATTAACTCCTGGATGGATTCTTGTTCCACGTTGTCTATAAAGAATGTTACCAGCAAGAACAAATTGTCCGTCAGCTCTTTTGGCACCTAGTCTTTTGGACTCGGAATCTCTACCATTCTTAGAGGAACCAACACCCTTCTTATGAGCGAAAAATTGAAGGTTCATTTTTAACATCACATACACCTCCTATAATCAAATAAAAACACTAAAATCAAATTCATTAGAAACTTTACATACTTCTGTATGTCACAGCCTATTTTTTCTGAAAAATCCGAATATACTTATCTGAATACTCCTCCGAAATACCCTCTAGCCCAAGAGCTAGTGAATTTAGAAGAAGATTTCCATGGCTGCTTACAGATCCGACCATATGAAATTCTATGAAACCCTCGTCTTCATCCTGTTTAATATCAAATGTATCGGATGTAAAATGATCTATAGAATTTATAGTATTAATTACTAGGGCTGACACCGCCGCACATACAATATCACTGCCCTTTTCGGCATAATTCGCATGTCCCAGCATCTTAAACCCTGTAATCAGATTGTCTGCATTCTTAAATATAGTAACTTTAATCATCTACATTTACCTATGCGTTGATCTTTTCAATCTTAACCTTGGTAAATGGCTGTCTATGACCTTTTTTCTTGTTATATCCAGACTTACTCTTGTATCTGTAGACAACAACTTTTCTATTCTTGCCTTCTTCAACAACAGTTGCAGTTACCTTAGCATTAGCTACTGTAGGACTTCCAACAACCATTTCGCCCTTATTAACTGCAAGTACTTGGTCAAATACAACTTCTGCGCCTGCTTCTAAGCCAAGCTTCTCAACCTTAATGATATCGCCTTCCGCTACCTTATACTGTTTTCCACCAGTTGCAATAATTGCGTACATATGGCACCTCCTATTATCATTACTCGCCAGCTTCGGTGTCCAAAAATTGGAACTTAGACCTCACTGTGCGGCACACTAAGTTATGTTAGCACAAACCAAAGAAATTGTCAACGAAAAATTTTTGTACCAGGTACCGAAATGGACTGTACCGGGTACGGTACCCGGTACAGATAATCACACTTCACTACAGCTACTGATAATAATATTTCTGAGTTTTCTAGTGATTTCCATGGTACCTGTATTAGTTTTTTGAGTCATAAAAAGAAAATTAAGATTATCAGTTGGGCAATTGGCAAAATAACAACCAAGCCAGCCATCCCATCCATATTCATTTTGGCTACCAATAGTCCCAGCCCTTGTAGTATCTGTAAGAACCCTCATTAGGTTGCCATAACTATGGCCTTCTAACTCATACCAGGATACGAAGCCCTTTTGCTGTTCAGGATTCAATGTTTTGCTTGTCATATAGCTTACTGTTTTAGGATGCATTATATTCACGCCATTATAACTTCCGCCATTCATTAGCATAAGCGAAAATTTAGCATAATCATCAATTGTGGAAACCAACCCTGCTCCACCAGCTTCATAAGCAGGTTCTCTATCCATGCTCTGGATAATTCCTAGATAATTACCGGTATAAAGTACTAGCTCACCCTTACCATCTGCTTCATAGGTATTGGCCAATCGGTCTCTCTTTTCTATTGGTACATAAAAGGCTGTATCCTTCATATCTAAAGGATCGAATAACTCTTTTTTTAAGAATTCACCATATTTCATACCACTTACTACTTCTATTATTGCGGCAAGTACATCTGCACTGACTCCATAAGCCCAGTATTCACCAGGATGAAAGGCCAGAGGACATCTTCCTAATTTATTGGCTATTTCTATAGTCGTAAGCGCATTTTCTGTAAAAAGTTTTTCATCTATTTCCTTAAAAATCTTTTCTGTCGCTTTACCAGCTTCACATTCACCGCCATACAAAAGTCCTGAGGTCATATTAAACAGATCTTTTATTCTCATTTCTCTTTTAACAGGAACAAGGTCCCCGTCCTCTGCAACAAGCTGATTGCGAAACCCTTCTAGATACTTGCCAACCGGCTCATATAGATCAATCATACCTCTCTCTACTAAAATCATAGTAGCCGCGGCAGTAATAGGCTTCGTCATAGAATAGAGCCTAAAAATAGTGTCCCTCCTAATCGGAGTTTGCTCCTCTTTAGATGCAAGACCATCCTCATGATAAAATATCTCTTCCCCATTTTTGAAAACAAGTAGATTAGCTCCGGGAATTTCATTCTGATCAATTGATTTACGGATTGCATTCTTAATATTAATAATATCTGCCTTCTCTAACATATCATTTGCTTCCCCCTTATTATTTTTGTACCCGGTACAGGCCAGTTTTGTACCCGGTACCGTATTACAAAAGGTCGAGACCTATTAATTGCTCATGGAGTGGCTTTCGTACTTTCTTTCTGGTGACCTCCACTAGGCCTAAGGCTGTCATGTCCACCAGGGTTGTCTTTATGGGATCTTTTTTGAAATGCTCTTCTAACTCGGTCATTAATCGGTCCTTATCCTTCTGAAGCTCCATATCGATAAAGTCTATTATTATGATTCCGCTAATGTTTCTCAGCCTAAGTTGCTTGGCAATCTCCTTAGCAGCTTCTAAATTAACCTTGAGAAATGTCTCCTGAACCTTCTTTTTGCCTGATACAGCCTTACCAGTATTAACATCAATCACAGTCAAGGCCTCTGTGGGTTGAATTACTAGTGTTCCCCCTGATTTTAGCCACACAGTAGGCTTTAAGGCACCCTTTATTTTACTGTTAATACCATATAGGGATGACAGACTTAGGGTATCATCCTTATATAATCTTAGCTTATCCTTATCCTCCGGCTGATGCTGATTAAGATAATCCTTCATATTATCATATAGTTCTTCATTATCTGTTACAAATTCATCTAGTCGATCCGAATATCCATCCCTAATATCACAGATATATCCCGGTGGTGTACGATACAATAAGGAATACCTGCTTTTATGAATTCCGTATGTTCGGATATTTTTATATAAATCAACCAAATTATTTATTTCATTTACTATTAATTTATCATCTATAAATGCTGAATTAGTACGTACTATTAACCCATACTCTTTAGTGACATAAGGCCTCACAAGGCTACGAAGCCTCTCTCTTTCTTTAGCATTCTCTATCTTGGTGGAGACTCCCACAGATGACTTGCCATATGTTAAGGCAACATATTTTCCAGTAAGATTAATATTTGAACTAACTACCGGAGCCTTTGTCTTAACTTCTTCCTTAGTAACCTGTACGATAAGCTCATCACCTGTCTTAATGCTTACTTCTTTCTTGCCAACAGCATCCTCAGCTTCATATGCCTGATTTGCCAAAATAGGGTATCGATTCTCAGCCATAGAATAATAGCACATCCTGCCATCTGCTATTTCTACAAATGCCGCATTGATATTCTTCACAATATTCTTTACCTTACCCAGATAAATGTTACCAAGAATCGTGTCATCAATAACAGGATTAAGTGACACCTGTATCATATCCATTCCATCAAATAAGGCAGATATAATAGTGTTTTTATTCTTTGTTATTACAA
>JAAYPG010000056.1 GCA_012519905.1 Clostridiales bacterium
AAAAATGGGTGCGAACAGGGAACTGATTGATGCTTTAAACCAAATTGAGAAGGAAAAGGATATTAGCAAGGAAGTCTTGCTGGATGCCCTTGAGAATTCTTTGGTGGCGGCATGTAAGAATAATTTTGGCAGGGCAGATAATATTAAAGTGAATATTGACCGTAATACAGGAGTGGTGAATGTCTATGCCATGAAGGAAGTAGTAGAGGATGTGACAGACCCCGTTACGCAGATTAGCCTGGCTCAGGCCAAGATGAAGGATATCGAAATCGATCTAGGTGATACGATAAGTATTGAGGTAACTCCTAAGAACTTCGGTCGTATTGCTGCTCAGAAGGCAAAACAGGTTGTAGTTCAAAAGATTCGTGAAGAAGAGAGAAAGGTTCTCTACAATCAGTATAGCGGTAAGGAAAGAGATATAGTAACCGGTATTGTACAGAGATATGTAGGAAATAATGTTAGTATAAATCTGGGCAAGGTTGATGCCATGCTTAATGAAAATGAACAGGTTAGGGGCGAGATATTCCGTCCTACAGACCGTATTAAGCTATATGTTCTCGAGGTTAAGGATACACCAAAGGGACCTCGTATCTTAGTGTCCAGAACCCATCCCGAGTTGGTTAAGCGTTTATTTGAGGCTGAGGTGACCGAGATTCAGGATGGCACAGTTGAGATTATGAGCATTGCCAGAGAGGCTGGTTCAAGAACTAAGATGGCAGTATGGAGTAACAATCCAAATGTAGATGCAGTAGGTGCCTGTGTAGGCCTTAATGGCTCCAGGGTAAATGCTATTGTATATGAGCTTAGAGATGAGAAGATAGATATTATCAATTGGAGTGATGACCCGGCTCAGCTTATTGAAAATTCTTTGAGTCCTGCCAAGGTAGTATCTGTTATGGTTGATGAAGAGCAAAAGAGTGCAAAGGTAATTGTTCCCGACTATCAGCTATCATTGGCGATAGGTAAGGAAGGGCAAAATGCAAGACTCGCGGCCAAGCTTACAGGATATAAGATTGATATAAAGAGCGAATCTCAGAGCATGGAATATTAAGGATGTGATTATAGATGGCGAAGAAAATACCATTAAGAGTATGTACCGGGTGTGGTGAGTCAAAGCCAAAGAAGGAATTGATTAGAGTTCTGCGTACACCGGAGGATGATATTGTCCTAGACGCAACTGGTAAGAAGAATGGCAGAGGAGCATATATTTGCTGTTCGGTGGATTGCTTGCGTAAATCAATAAAAACCAAAGGTTTAGATCGTTCCTTAAAGGTGGAGATACCCAAACATCTTTTAGAAACTATAGAGAAGGAGTTGGTATCACTTGAATCCGGAACTAAAAAAGGTATTTAGCCTCATTGGTATAGCAACTAAATCAAATAACATAGCAAGTGGTGAATTTCAAACTGAAAAGGCGGTGAAAGAGCATAAAGCAGCCTTAGTCATAGTAGCTGAAGATGCATCGGATAATACAAAGAAAATGTTCACAAATATGTGTACTTATTATAAGGTTCCCATTTATTTTTGTGGCTTAAAGACAGAGCTTGGCCACTGTATGGGAAAGGAAGTTCGGGCTTCTTTGGCAATACTTGATAAGGGTTTAGCAGACGCGATAAAAAAGCAACTAAAATGATGTAGTGAGATTAACGGAGGTAGTAAGTATATGGCAAAAATGAAAGTATTTGAGTTAAAGAATTTATTAAATGAACAATATCATGGGAATATCGAGAGTAAGGATATCCAGAAATTCCTTGAAAATAGCATGGGTATTAAGAAGACTCATAGCAGTAATCTTGAGGACCATGAAGTTAAGGCTGTTAAGGAGCATTTTGCGCCTGTGGCCAAGAAAACTTCCGAAACTCCTGCAACGAATAAGGTGCGTTCTGCAAGTCATAACAGTGAGATGGGCCAGGAGCTAACAGGTGGAAATAAATCAGCAGTACCTACAAGGCAGAGTCAAGGTCAAGCACCAAGAGGCCAAGTATCGCCTCAAGGCGCAGGTCAAACGAGGGTACCTACTCAGACCTATCATGCAGGAGGTACAAGAACACAAGGACAGAGACCTGAGGGTTCAGGTCAGAGAATACCACAAGGACAAAGACCTGAAGGTTCAGGCCAGAGAGTACCACAGGGACAGAGACCTGATGGATTAGGCCAGAGAGTACCACAAGGACAGAGACCTGATGGATTAGGTCAGAGGGGGCAACAAAGTATGAGACATGATGGAGCAAATCAATCACCTAGAGGTCAAAGACCACAGGGTGGAAGACCGCAAGGACAAAGACCTGGTGCATCAGGACCAGGAATGAGACAGGATGGAGTAAATCAAGCTAGGCCGGGAGGAAGACCAGCTTATGGTGCTAGTGGATCACCTAGAAGCCAGCAGCAAGGGGCTACGTCTAGGCCTGATGGTCAAGGATATCAGCAAAGAGGCCAAAGACCTGGAGGACCAGGGCAGGGTTACCAAGGTCAAGGTCAAAGACCTGGGGGCCAAAGACCTGATGGACCAGGCCAGGGAAGACCACAGGGACAGCAGGGACGTCCTTATCAGGGAGATAGAAACCAAAGGCCACAAGGTCAGGATCAGCGTCAGGGCTCATATCAGGACAATAGAAGAGCACCTGGTCAGGGAGGATATCGTTCAGACCAGCAGCAAGGCCAAAGGCCTTATGGACAGGGTCAGGGTAGACCAGCTGGTCAAAGACCTGGTGAACAAAGACCTTATAGCAATCATGGTAATTATCAAAGACCCCAGGGTGGTCAAAGAGGTGGATATAATAGAGGCTTTGAAACCTTCAACAAGGATGAGGATGATAAGCCAGCATACGGCAACAGATCCCAATCAGCTAGAAGAGGGTCTGGGGCTCAAAGACCTAATGAAAGAAAAGATTTTGATCAAAAGATTCTCGACCAAAAGGTGGCTGAGAAGAATGATAACAGAAGAAACAGAGACAGAATGAATAAGGAAAAACAATATAGAGATAAGGCAGTTGCAGAACGTGACCTTGAGGATTTAAACAACAAGATTCCTAAGAAGGGACAGTTTATAAAGCCAAAGCCTGTTGTTGAGGTAAAGGAAGAGATTAAGGTTATCACCCTACCTGAGGTTCTTACAATTAAAGAACTTGCAGATAAGATGAAGATACCAGGATCAGCACTTATTAAGAAGCTGTTCCTCGCAGGTCAGGTTGTTACCATCAATCAGGAGATTACCTTCGAAGAGGCTGAAGAGATAGCATTGGAATACGACATTATCAGTGAGAAGGAAGTTCTGGTAAATGAAGTTGAAGAGCTCTTAAAGGAAGAGGAAGAGGATGAGGAGACAATGGTTAAGCGTCCTCCGGTTGTCTGTGTTATGGGTCATGTTGACCATGGAAAGACTTCACTTCTTGATGCTATAAGACATGCAGATGTTACTTCAAGAGAAGCTGGCGGAATCACACAGCATATAGGTGCCTACATGGTAGAGATTAATGGTGAGAAGATTACATTCTTAGACACACCGGGACATGAGGCATTTACCTCTATGCGTATGAGAGGTGCTCAGGCTACAGATATTGCTATTCTTGTGGTTGCCGCTGATGATGGTGTTATGCCTCAGACAGTAGAGGCTATCAGTCATGCTAAAGCAGCTGGCGTTAAGATAATAGTAGCAATCAATAAGATAGATAAGCCCACCGCAAATGTGGAGCGTGTAAAGCAGGAGCTTACAGAGCATGAGCTAATCGCAGAGGACTGGGGCGGAGATACTATATTTGTACCAGTATCTGCTCATACTAAGGAAGGAATCGAACAGCTTCTTGAGATGGTACTACTGACAGCAGAGATGGAAGAACTTAAAGCGAATCCTGACCGAAAGGCTAGAGGTCTGGTTATTGAGGCCGAGCTTGACAAGGGCAGGGGTACTGTAGCTACCATTCTAGTTCAGAAGGGTACCTTACATGTCGGTGATAATATTGTAGTTGGATCTTCATATGGTAAGGTTCGTGCTATGATTGACGACAAGGGTAAAAGAGCTGAAGTGGCAGGTCCTTCTACACCTGTAGAAATACTTGGTTTGAACTCAGTGCCTGATGTTGGTGAAATATTTATGGCGACCGAAAATGAGAAGGAAGCTAGAAATATATCAGAAGCATTTATCACACAGGGCAAGGAGAAGTTGATATCAGATACCAAGGCGAAATTGTCTCTGGATGGACTATTTTCACAGATACAGGCTGGTAATATTAAGGAACTGAACCTTATTATCAAGGCTGATGTTCAGGGCTCTGTAGAGGCTATGAAGCAAAGTCTTCTAAAACTTAGCAATGATGAGGTAGCCGTACGTGTAATCCATGGTGGCGTTGGTGCAATCAATGAATCTGACGTAATCCTGGCCAGCACCTCTAATGGTATTATAATCGGCTTTAATGTAAAGGCTGATACTAGGGCTAAGGAGATAGCAGAGCATGAAAATGTTGACATAAAGTATTATCGTGTTATATATAATGCTATCAATGATGTTGAAGCGGCCATGAAGGGACTTCTAGATCCTGTATTTGAGGAGAAGGTTACCGGTCATGCTGAGGTTCGCCAGATATTTAAGGCCTCAAGCTTGGGTACTATTGCAGGTTCCTATGTTCTGGATGGTAAGGTCAGCAGAGGTAACAAGGTACGCATTTATAGAGGAAATGAGCTTATACATGAAGGTAACCTTGCATCCCTAAAGAGATTCCAGGATGATGTGAAGGAAGTAGCTTCTGGCTATGAATGTGGTCTTGTTTTTGAGAAGTTTAACGATATTAAGGAAGAGGATAGGGTTGAATTCTATGTAATGGTAGAGGTACCTAGATAAGATATCTTCCAGGCTCGCATTATAGGAGGTAGTTGTATGAGAAAAAATAGCATAAAGAACACCAGAATCAATGGTGAAGTAAAAAAAGAGCTAAGCATTTTAATCAGTAGGGAGATTAAGGATCCCAGGATTAATCCTATGACATCAGTAATTGATGTCGAGGTGGCTCCTGATTTGAAGACAGCAAAAGTATATATTAGCGTAATGGGAGATGAGGAATCCAAGAAAGAAACCCAGGAAGGATTAAAAAGTGCGGCCTCCTACATGCGTAGTCAATTGGCTAGGAACTTGAATCTAAGAAATACACCAGAGTTGACCTTCATCATAGATAATTCTATTGAATATGGTGTAAATATGTCTAAATTAATAGATGAAATTAATTCAAAGTCCAAGTCTAATTTGGATGATGATTCCGATGAAGATGAAGAATAGGATAATGATTACGAAGGCTAAGAGGACAAAGAATTTAAAGATTTAACGATATAAATATATTACAAAAGATAAGCTACCTGATATGAAAGGATGTAAGCTATGGGCGTATTTAATTTAGAAAAACTGAATCAAGAGCTATCAGGTGCTAAGAGTGTGGCAATAACAGGCCATATTAGGCCGGACGGTGATTGCATCGGTTCCTGCACTGCCTTGTACCAATACCTAATGGAATGCAGGGATGAGCTTGGTATTGTGAAGGTGGATATATATCTTGAGACCTTTGGACAGGAATATAACATTATTTCTGCCACTGATATAATCCGTCATACCTTTGATAATGATTATGCTTATGATGTATTGATTACATTGGATTGTAGTAGCATTGATAGGTTAGGACCTTCTATAAGGTATTTTAACTCTGCCAAGAGAACAGTCTGTATAGATCATCATATCACAAATGATAATTTTGCTGATGTAAATCATGTTGTTGCCAACGCTTCCTCTACCTGTGAGGTAATATATGAATTGATGGATGATAACCGTATAACCAAGGAGATTGCTAGAAGTCTCTATCTTGGTATTGTTCATGATACTGGTGTATTCAGACATACAAGTACCTCTGGAAGGACTATGGAGATAGCTGCAAGCTTAATAAGAAAGGGTATAGATTTCACTAGAATTATAGATGAGACCTTTACCCAGAAGACCTATGCCCAGATGCAGATTATGGGACGCGCTTTATTGGAAAGTATCTTGCTTCTAGATGGCAGAATAGTAGCTTCCAGCGTAAGTCTGGATACTATGAATTTCTATCAGGTGACTCATTCTGATTTGGATGGTATTGTTGATCAGCTTCGGATGACTAAAGCTACAGAGGTAGCCATATTCATATACGAAACTGAAATAGGTGATTACAAGGTTAGTCTTAGGTCTAATGGAGTCGTGAATGTAAGCAAGATTGCTCATTTCTTTGGTGGCGGCGGACATGTGCAGGCGGCAGGTTTTAATATGCAGGCCAGCCCAAGTGATATTATAGCTAGCATCATTCCCCATATCGAGGAGCAGCTTAACTCTTGATACTTATTGTTTAGGTGGACTGATTATTTTGATTAATGGAATTATAAATATATATAAGGAAAAAGGATATACCTCTCATGATGTTGTAGCGAAAATGAGAGGTATATTAAGAATAAAGAAAATTGGTCATACGGGTACTCTGGATCCTGAGGCTGAGGGTGTTCTGCCTGTGTGTATAGGCAAGGCTACAAAAGTAGTGGATTTGATTGTTGAAAAGGACAAATCATATGAAGCCATTCTGAAGCTAGGTATAGTTACAGATACCCAGGATATGACAGGGAATATCTTAAGAAGTCGCCAGGTGGATGTGGACTTAGCTGAGATTAAAGAGGCTGCCAAAGGTTTTATCGGTGGCTATAATCAGATTCCTCCTATGTACTCAGCTCTAAAAGTTAATGGGAAGAAACTATATGAGTTAGCCAGGCAGGGCATAGAGATCGAAAGGAAGCCTCGCTGGATTGACATACAGGATATCCAGATACTTGAATATAATCCTCAGGAAGCTGAGGCTAGGATTTTAGTTGACTGTGGCAAGGGTACCTATATTCGCACACTGCTCTACGATATTGGAGAGCAACTAGGATGTGGTGGTGCTATGAAGAGTCTCCTTCGAACTAGGGTAGGAGGCTTTAAAATTGAGGACGCTATAAGACTTAATGAGCTGGAGGACTATCTACAGCAGGATGTGATTAATGATTACATCATCAAGGTAGATGAAATGTTTTCCTCTTATCCAAAAGTAATAGTTAATGATAGGTATAATAAGTTGATTTATAATGGAAATGCTTTCAGGACGGAGCATTTAGATAATTTAGATGATTTTATGATGGCAATCGACCAAAAATCAGACCCTATGGAAGCTAGTGTATCGGTCAGGGTATATGATTCAGAAGGGATTTTCATAGGTATTTATAGATATGATTTGCAAGACAAGAGATTCAAGGTTGAGAAGATGTTTTTATAATGATTTGACGTATGAAATGTTTTTATAATGATTTGCCGGAGGAATAGATGAAATATATATCAGACAATACAGATTTTAAGTTGAAGAACAGCGCAGTAACTCTGGGTAAATTCGATGGCCTTCATCAAGGGCACCAGCTACTAATTGATAAGGTTTTAGACTTGAAGGAGCAGGGCTATAGCTCTGTTATGTTTACATTTTCATACCATCCCTATAATCTGATCTCGGAAAATGAGCTTAAGCTTATATATACCGAGGAGGAGAAGGTAGGAAGACTTCGAGATTGTGGGCTGGATGTACTGATTTCCTATCCCTTTACTCAGGAAACTAAAAGTATCGAGCCAGAGGATTTTATCAAAGAAATCCTTGTAAATAAGCTAGATGCTAGGGTAATTGTAGTAGGAAATGATTTTAGGTTTGGGAAAAACCGAAGAGGCGATGTGGACATGCTTAAGGCTATGGAGATGGTCTATGGCTTTAAGGTGATTGCTTTTGAGAAGAAGAGCTGGAAGGATACTATAATAAGTAGCTCCACCATAAGGGCAGAGCTGGAGAAGGGGAATATGGAAGAGGTAAATTCCATGCTTGGACAGCCCTATTATATCCGTGGTAAGGTTCTTCATGGGCGAAAGATAGGGCGGACGCTTGGTATGCCTACGACCAATCTTACACCTTCAGCTAATAAGCTGCTGCCTCCCTGTGGTGTATATATGTCAAGGACTATATTTAAGGGGAAGGCATATCCTAGCATTACCAATATTGGATACAATCCTACAGTAGGTCAAACGAAGGATAAGAGGGTCGAGACCTTTATCTATGATTTTGATGGGGATTTGTATGGCCAGGAGATTGATGTGGAGCTTCTCAGATATGAAAGGCCTGAGTTAAAGTTCGATAATATAGAGGATTTAAAGCTTAAGATGGAAGAGGACTTGGCTTTTGGTAGAGATTACTTTGGAATTTAATCTGTTTTAGATTTATTGACTGTACTGCCAGCTTGTGGTACTATTTACCTATGAAAACAAAGGAAAGGGAGTAGTATTATGGTTAAGTTTTATGAGAAAAAGAATTTAGGGATTCCAGTTACCATCATTACTTTATTGGCTTATTTTATTGGTTATTCATTGACCAGAAGTCTATCAACTACTTTATTAGTAGCAGTTTTGTTTGCAGGAGCTGTATTTTCATTAGAATTTGATGATAGAGTTAAAAATGCAGTAAAACATTCCTACATATTTGCTACACTTTTTTACCTGCTATATTTAGCATTTGATGTATTAGAGTATCTTACAAGCATGTTTTCTGGGGGCAACCTTCCAAGTATTAACTCATTCAAGGATGTCTTCTTTGGATTGGGTATTATACCAAGAGCCTTAACAGCTATATGTACATATGGAATGATTTTTGTAAATATAGCGGTTGTGGTGATGTACGGCATCTTCCTTATTATGTCTATATTGAACAAGGATGTTAATATGTCATTTGTCAAAAAGATATTGGGAGAAGCACCAGCCAAACCTAAGAATCAGGCACTGTTAGCACAGGCACCAGCTGCACCTGTAAATCAGCAGCCAGCTCAGCAATCAGCACCGGCACCACAAGCTCCAGCTGTAAATCAGCAACCAGCTCAGCAGCCTGCACAGCAAGCACCAGCTGTAAATCAGCAGCCAGCTCAGCAATCAGCACCGGCACCACAAGCTCCTCCGGTTCAAGAAGCTAAGGGAACATGCCCAGGTTGTGGTACTGTGAATGCTTCTGATGCAAAGTTCTGTGGAAGCTGTGGTTATAAATTAATGTAATAATTATTATTTTCTTGTTGAAAATAATAATGTCTTGTGTTAGTATAACTGATGTACATTGATCAGCCAATGCTCAGAACTAGGACGCTCCGACCTTTTCTTGGTATTTGGCGGTTAAAATTAAAGGAGGAATTATCATGATTAGTAAAGAAAGAAAAGCAGAAATAATTAAACAGTATGGTAGAACACCGGAAGATACCGGTTCACCTGAGGTCCAGATTGCATTGTTAACAGAAAGAATCACTGAGTTAACAGAGCATCTTAAGATCAATAAGAAGGATCATCACTCAAGAAGAGGACTTCTTAAAATGGTTGGTCAAAGAAGAGGACTTTTAGAATATCTTAAGAAGACCAATATTGAAGGTTACCGTGAACTGATTGAACGTTTAGGCTTAAGAAAATAATCAGATTAAATGTAGGCTGTTCCGTATCAAAATATATGGAACAGCTTTTTTATGGTAAGAAAGAGGATATATTATGAATCGAATTAAAATTATTTTGAGGGATAAATCTTTTCTTAGAAAGACTTTTGCCATAACCATACCTATCGTATTACAAAACCTTTTAAATAATCTTGTGAATCTAGTTGATACATTGATGATAGGCCGGCTTGGGGATACCAGTATAGCAGCGGTAGGCCTTGCCAACAAGCTGTTTTTTGTTTTTGCCTTATTAATGTTCGGTGTCAGTAGCGGTTCCAGTGTCCTCTCTGCCCAGTATTTCGGCAAGCGTGAGCTAATGAATATAAAAAGGGTTTTGAGGATATCTTTATACATAGGTGTAGGAGGTTCCTTACTTTTTGCAATTCCAGGTTTATTTGCACCTGATTTTGTCATGAGTATCTTTACTCCATTAGAGGGGACAATATCAGAGGGAGCAAAATATTTGGTTATTATCGTATTTAGCTATCCTTTAACTGCAATAACCATGATATATACATCGGTCCTTAGGAGTATGAATTATGTTAAGCTTCCAGTATTAATTACATCGATAGCTATATTAGTAAATGTGTTCTTAAACTATGGACTCATCTTTGGTAATATGGGATTTCCAGAGTTGGGGGTAGCAGGTGCTGCCTTAGCTACTCTTATAGCTAGAGTAGTAGAATGTGGATTGCTTCTTATAATAGTATATAGTCATAAGGCTGGAGATGGAAAGCTGGGAGATTTTGTCCATTTAAAATACGATAAGCTAAAGGAAAAGGGACAAGCATTTATTAATAAGGCATTTTTGAAAAGATTTCTCAATACAGCAGCTCCTGTTATAGCAAATGAATTTATGTGGGGGCTAGGAGTTACAATGTATTCCCTTGTCTATGGAAGAATGGGAAATGCAGCGACTGCAGCTATTACCATAACTAATACCGTAGAGCAGGTGGCCTTAGTATTCTTCTTTGGAATATGTCATGCTGCTGCGGTTCTTCTGGGAAATGAACTAGGCTCAGACGAGCTTGAAAAGGCTGAGGAACATGCTAAGAATTATATGGCCATGATGTTTATCTTGTCCTTGGTCGGCGCAATAATAGTCTTTCTGATAAGAAATCCAGTGGCTAATATGTTTGATGTATCAGAAGAGGTTTTAAGATACGTTAAGCTATGCATAACTGTATTTGCAATATATATGCCCATAAGGATGCTAAATGCATTGCTTATCGTGGCTATACTTAGAAGCGGTGGAGATACCAAGGCAACATTGTTCATGGATATAACAAGTGTATGGCTCATAGGCATACCTATGGCAGTGCTTGGTGGTCTAATTCTACAGCTTCCAATCTATATAGTATATGCCATGATATTAATCGAAGAGCTATATAAGCTGATATTAAGCTATATTCGCTATAAGAAGAAGATTTGGCTTAGGAATATTGTGGCCTGATTCTGTACCCGGTACCGTACCGGGTACAAAATTGATGTGTACCGGGTACCGTACCCGGTACAGTTTTTTTGATAGGAAAATTTTTGTAGCATATTGGGCATAATAATGGTATAATATTATAGTTAGAGCCAATAGAGGACAACCCGAGACTTCTGAAAAGGCTATCGATTAAAAAAATCGGTGGGTTTTTCAGTTGTTTCGGTTCCTCAGGCTCTTTCAAATCATAGATTTTAAAGGAGAACTAAATTATGCACAAAAGTTATTCAATGGAACTTGCTGGCAGAACTCTTACAGTAGAAGTTGGAAGAATGGCTGCTCAGGCAAATGGAGCAGTGCTGATGCATTATGGTGATACAGTAGTATTGTCTACAGCGACAGCATCGGACAAACCCAGAGAAGGGATAGATTTCTTTCCCTTAAGTGTTGAGTACGAGGAGAAGCTATATGCGGTAGGTAAAATCCCTGGTGGATTTATAAAGAGGGAAGGAAGACCTTCAGAGAACGCTATTCTTACCTCCCGTGTAATTGATCGTCCTATGAGACCCTTATTCCCGGATGATTACAGAAATGATGTTTCTTTAAATAACCTAGTATTATGTGTGGATCAGGATTGTCCACCAGAGATTACAGCCATGCTTGGATCATCTATAGCAACCTGTATATCTGATATACCATTTGATGGTCCTATTGCTTCTACAGTAGTAGGTTTAGTTGATGGTGAATTCGTTTTTAACCCTAATTCCGAGCAGAGAGAAAAATCAGAGATGTCTCTTACAGTAGCTTCTACAAGAACCAAGATTGTTATGATAGAAGCAGCTGCAAATGAAATACCAGAGGATAAGATGATTGAGGCCATATATGCAGCCCATGAACTCAATATTACTATTATTGAGTTTATTGATAAGATTGTTGCTGATTGTGGCAAGCCTAAGCATGATTATATCAAATCTGAGCTTCCTGAAGGCTTATACGAGGATATGGTTAATTTCATTACCCCAGAGGGTATGGAGAAGGCTGTATTTACTGATGAGAAGCAGGTTAGAGAGGCTAATATTAGTGAGATTAAAGAGAAATTAGAAGCTCGTTATGAAGAGGAGCATCCTGACTGGCTTACTGCTTTGGATGAGGCTATTTACCAATTCCAGAAGAATACTGTTCGTAAAATGATTTTAAGGGATGGTAAGCGTCCTGACGGAAGAAAAATTGATGAAATTCGTAAGCTTACAGCCGAGGTAGATATTCTACCTAGAACTCATGGTTCAGGTATGTTTACCCGTGGTCAGACACAGGTCTTAACCATTACTACCTTAGGAGCCTTGGCAGAAACTCAAAGGCTTGATGGAATTGATGAAAATGAAACAGGCAAGCGTTACATGCATCACTATAATTTCCCTTCATATTCAGTGGGAGAGACCAGACCTTCCAGAGGACCCGGAAGACGTGAAATTGGTCATGGTGCTCTAGCTGAAAAAGCACTAGTGCCTGTACTTCCTTCTGAGGAAGAATTTCCTTACGCTATTCGTACAGTATCTGAGGTTTTGGAGTCTAACGGTTCAACATCTCAGGGAAGTATCTGTGCATCTACCTTGTCACTGATGGCTGCTGGAGTTCCTATTAAGGGAATGGTTGCAGGTATATCAGTTGGACTTGTTACCGGAGATACTGATGATGATTATATTATTCTGACTGATATCCAGGGACTTGAGGATTTCTTTGGCGACATGGACTTTAAGGTGGCTGGAACCAATAAGGGTATTACAGCTATACAGATGGATATCAAGATAAATGGCTTAACCAGAGAAATAATTGAGAAGGCCATATATAGAACTAAGGAAGCTAGAACCTATATCATCAATGATATTATGGCCCCAGTTATTTCTGAGCCTAGGCCTGAGGTTGGTCCTTATTCACCAAAGATTGTTCAGATTAAGATTGATCCAGCTAAGATCGGTGATGTGGTTGGACAGAGAGGCAAGACAATTAATGCTATTATAGAACAGACTGGAGTAAAGATAGATATTGACGATGACGGTGCTGTATCCATATGTGGTGTTGATAAGGAAAGCATAAATGAAGCATTGTCTATAGTAAAGATGATTGTAACCGAATTTGAAGAGGGCCAGATTTACGAAGGTAAGGTTATCAGTATTAAGGAATTTGGTGCTTTCATAGAATTTGCTCCTGGCAAGGAAGGCTTGGTCCATATATCCAAAATATCCAAACAGAGAATCGAGCATGTTGAGGATGTGTTGACCTTAGGTGATAAGGTTAAGGTTGTCTGCTTAGGACAGGATAAGATGGGAAGAGTATCCTTTAGTATGAAGGATGTAAAGCAAGACTAAATTTTCTATAATGGTGCTTGTACCATTTGATAATTGAAGTCTATTGCTACTGGACGCATTTTATAAATGATATAAATAGGGCTACCTTAGTTGTGGATTAAATAAGCCGCGAACTATAGGAGCCCTATTATTATAGTATTATGATACGTTTTAGTGAAGGACTAGGTTCAATACTTAATCTAAAATATTAGATAAGCTTGACAGTTAGGAATTATTGGTATAATATAGCTATTATGTGTATAGTTATACATTTAATCTAACCAATATTGGAGGGAAAAGAATGAAGAAAAGACTATTATCTTTATTTCTGATACTATCAATGCTACTTACAGTAATGCCTGTTAGCAATGTATTTGCTCAGGAAGTGGCTACAGATCAGCCGGCTTATAGTGCATGGGCTACGAGTGATTTAATCGTCGGTGATACCTATGGGATATACCCACAAAGCTGGTATGACAAGGGTATGCAGAAACCAATTACCCATGGACAGCTTCGTGGATTATTGGCTGGTTTACGACTAAAGCTTTTAAACACCGATTGTGTAGTTGATTATAATGAGCAAAGCTATAAGCTTAAAAATGACATGACAGTAGAAGAGGTCTTGGAATTTCTCTATCTACTGATCTCAGACTATGAATTTAGCGGTGATATCGGTATAACCGATAATGGGACTGCTCTTGAGTATATGGCTGCTTATGGTATATTTACCGGAAATGAAGATGGTCTTTCATTAAATGATAGATGTACAGTGGAGCAGGCCTGTGTTATTGCTACCAGGCTTATCACTCATATATATGATGCACTGGATGCTGCCAGTAAGGGCTTCTTATGGAAAATCGAATCAGGAGAGAACATAGTATATTTATTAGGTTCTGTTCATTTGGCTGATTATGATATTTATCCTTTTAGCAATAAAATCCTTAAGGCATTTGAAGAATCCGATGTATTGGGTGTTGAACTAGATATGCTGACTTCTGCTAATGTAGTTAATACTCTTTTGCTCCAATATGGTGTATATATGGATGGTACTACATTAAAGGATCATGTATCTGAAGAGGCTTATACTAAGACAGTAGAGACAGCTTCTATTTTTGGTTATTCAGAGGAACTAATATCAATGTTTAAGCCATGGGCAATATATCTTATGTTTTCTGCTTTGACCAATAGTTCAACAGGCTCTGTAGAGGAAATGGCTACAGCTGCTACATTAGGAATTGACATGAAGTTTACTGTTGACGCCTATATGACAGGTAAGCCTATTATAGAGCTAGAGGGCTATGAATTTCAGATAAGGGTTCTAGACAGCTTTTCTGACGAGTTGGCTGAATACCTTATGGTATCTACAATGGATGCAATAGCTGATATTATGGAAGGTAAAAAATCTGGTGATAATCAATTTCTAGATATAACATTGGATTATTGGCGCGATGGTGATATTGAGGGCTTTATGAAGGATATTGCTCCTTTGTTAGTAGCTGAAGAAACACCCGATATGAGTGAGGAGGATAAGGCAGTATTGCCACTTCTTGAGGAGTATACTTATAAGTTAATTACCGAAAGAGATAAGGGAATGGCAGAGAAAATCGATGGTTTCTTAAAGGCAGAGGGAAGTAGCACTTACTTTGTGGTTGTAGGAACTGGTCACTATATAAGCGAATATTCTGTCATAAATATCCTTGAAGAAATGGGTTATGAGATTAACTTAATTAGATAGTGTAGCTTTGTACCGGGTACCGTACCCGGTACCGTACCCGGTACAAAAAAAGAGTGTACCCGGTACAAAAAAAGATATTAGAAGAAGAGCCTGTGCCATTAGACACAAGCTCTTCTTCTTCTGAGTTCAAATATTTTCTACTAAGCAAGATTAAGTATATAACGTAGATATAGAAGAAGGGCATTTGCCATTCTCTATATTGTTAAAATAATAACAATTTAATTATAGCATAGGATTATTTTTAGTTCAAGTGGTGTTTTGGTAATTTTGATATAAATATATTTAAAAACAAGGTTACTGTTGTGAATTTCTACAATTGTCTATATAATAGGATTATTCTCCATATGTAATAATCGAAATTTTTGGTGGTGTTGCTGCAACTTAATTCACTGGAATAATTCTACTTGTAGGAGGATTAAATAGATTGCCATTTGCTTATAGATATGATAAAATCACGCTTATTGGCCATATTTATATATACTTACTAAAGTGGAAGGAGGGGCTAGAATGATTAATGTTATCACGCTAAATAATGGTATAACTGTCGTGATGGAAGACATGCCCTATCTTAAGAGTGCCTCCTTTGGAGTATGGGTCAGGGTTGGTTCCGCCAATGAGGATGAGAGTAACAATGGTATAGCCCATATGATAGAACATATGCTATTTAAGGGAACTAATACTCGTAGTGCAAAACAGATAGCAGATGAGATGGCAAGAATAGGTGGAAATATAAATGCATTTACAAGTAAGGAATGTACCTGCTATTATGCTACCACATTGAGTGAGCATCTTCCTATAGCCATTCGGGTTATCGGTGATATGCTGATTAATTCATTGATTGATGAGAAGGCATTAAAGAAAGAAAAGAGTGTAATTATTGAAGAGATAGATATGTATGAGGATTCTCCTGAGGATCTTGTTCATGAAGTGCTTCAGCAAAGAATATGGAAGGGACACCCTCTAGGATATATGATTTCTGGAAGAAAGAAGATTGTACGTAAGGTAACAAGAGAAGAGATTATTGATTTTATAGATGCTTATTATACTGGTGAGAATATTGTTATATCAATTGCTGGTAGTTTTGATCAGAAGGAGATACTGGCACATGTAGAGGAGGTATTTGGGGATATTAAGCCCAGAGCAAGTATGAATGCTATGTCCCTCTACCTGCCTCAATACAATAAAGTCCTTGTTAAAAGGAATAAGGATATTGAACAGCTTCATGTAAATATAGCATTTAATGGGATATCCTATCTGTCTGAGGAAAGATTTACCTTGTCAGTGTTAAATACTATTCTGGGAGGCAGTCTAAGCTCAAGGCTATTTCAGAAGATTAGGGAGGATGCTGGACTAACCTATTCCATATATTCATATGGAAGCTCCTATCGTGATACAGGGCTATTGCATATATATGCCGCTATGAACCCTAATCAGAAGGACACTGTGATTAATAAGATTCATAGCATTATAGAGGAGCTTAGGAATGAGGGAGTTACTAAAGAGGAGCTTGTGATGACCAAGGAGCAGATAAAGACTGAGCTTATCTTAGGGAATGAAGGAGCCAGAAGCCGTATGAATGCAAATGGTAAGTCCATGCTATTTAGAGGAAGACTGGTGGGTCTAGAAGAGCTGATAGATGGTATAGATAGGGTTAGCGTAGAAAATGTTAAGGATTTTGCCGATAGCTACCTTGATTTATCAGCTTCATCATTGTCACTAGTTGGAAACATTATATAATAACAGTGAATCCCAGCCACTGCCAGCATAAATTGTTGCAGTATTTAGCCAGCATAAATTGTTGCAGTATTTACTTGACATTATTAGTGACAATGCTATAATTAATCTCAATTAATAAATTATAATATATTATTTTAATAGGCTTAACACGTTGATGAGAAGAGTACTATGTGGAGGTATACAGAGAGAGATACATTTGCTGGAAGTATCTTATTCCGAATC
>JAAYPG010000057.1 GCA_012519905.1 Clostridiales bacterium
GGATTTGATTATTCTGAGAATGCAATAGATTCTGCAAGGAGACGTATGGGAGATAAGGAAAACTTTAAGCTAGCAACCATCGGGGAAGCAGAGTATGAGGATAGCAAATTCAACCTTATAACTTCAATGGATACCATGTATTTTGCTCCTGATATGACAGCCTTTGTGTCACAGGTTTATAGATGGTTAAAGCCAGATGGTAGCTTTATCTGCGGATATCAAGAGGGTGATATCATGAAGAAGACGAAGGACTACGATACTACAGAACTGGCTAAAGCCTTAAGAGAGAATGGTATAAAATATACAGTAGTTGACTATACAAAAGAAACTTATGATATGCTCAGGCATAAAAGAGAAGTTATAAAATCAATGAAAGAGGATTTCGTTAAAGCAGGACTTGCTATGTGGTATAGAGTGATAAAAGGTCAGACAGATAGTGCGACAGTATCATATAATAGATATAAAAAGAAAAATGCAAGATATATTTATAAGGTAATAAAAAAAACTAATTAAAATTTAACATGGGTAAAATAGTGGGAGATGGTTTTAATTCATGACATGTGTTGATGGATTAAAACAACAGAACTAAGGAAAACTAAGGAGAAAAAGGTATTGAGTATGGATATTCTAATGCTTTTATTAAGTATACTAGCAGGATTTCTCTTATCTGGTATATGGTTCGGATTGCTGTTCCTATTTATAGGATTTGCACAAAGACTAGTAAACCTTAAATGGCTATTACATTTGAGAACATTATTTGCTAGCATTATACCTATAGTCATAATAGCAGTTACTGTGGGGCTTTACCCTGTCCAAGTTGAAGAGTTGAATAAGGCTAATATTTATTTAGTTGCTCATTTGACAGTGCTAATAACAACGGCTATTGTTTCTAGAAAGAAGCAAGGAGTACATAGAAAGGGCAGGGAGTTAATAATTTATGGATTAGACGGAGCGTTTATGGAGATACCCCAAAGATTGATGATGCAATCCTTTATTTATGGTTTTTTAAAATTAATCGGTGTCTCGGTTTTGGACCATTACACGGTATTAGCTACTGCATTAATATGGTGTATGGGAATTGGTATACAAGCGCTACTTAAAGGGGAACATTTTGACAAGGATTTATTTATTGATTTAATAGCATCTTTTGTATTTTCACTTGGAATTGGATATGTTTATCAGCGAACTGGATTGATATTAATCACTATGACAGCGCATTTTCTGGAACGCATTTTAAGTGGCTATGTTGGTTTCAAAAGAGCAAGATAGAGAATAAGCAAGGACTTTAGAAGACACGAAGACTTAATTTTGAAAGGTATGTGAGCGATATGACAAAAATGCCGGTTATATTTATAGGACATGGATCACCAATGAATGCTATTGAAGACAATGATTATACCAAGGGTTGGATAGAGATGGCTAATAGAATACCCAAGCCTAAAGCTATAATATCTATTTCAGCTCATTGGTTTACTCGGGGCACGAAGATTATGAATGAGGAAATGCCAAAAACCATATATGATATGTATGGTTTTCCAAAAGAGCTGTATGAAATAATATATAACTCCCCCGGGTCACCTGAGCTCGCAAAGGTAACTATGAAGTTGATTTCAAAGGATGCGGAATATGATAATTCCTGGGGTATCGATCATGGAACATGGTCGGTCTTGGTTCATATGTATCCTGATAGAGACATACCCCTATTTCAAATCAGTGTTGATGCTTATGCTCCCCCTGAAGCCCATTATCAAATCGGAAGAGAGTTAAGAGATTTACGTGAAGAGGGTGTTCTAATATTTGGTACGGGGAATATCGTGCATAATCTAAGAAAGATTAACTGGGACATGAGCAAGAAGGGCTTTGATTGGGCCTATGAATTCGATGATTTTATCTATGATAATATCATAAGTAATAATCATGATAATATATTAAGATATATGGAGCTGGGGGAAGTTGCAAAGCTTGCAGTACCAACTACTGATCACTTTTATCCCTTGTTATATGTACTTGGTGCATCAAGTGATGACTATAAGGTTAGTGTCTATAATAAATCCCCTGAACTTGGATCTCTTACAATGACAAGTTATCTTCTGGATTAATAATTAGAGGTCATACTAAAGGTTAATATGTAGCAGAAAGAGAGCGTTAATTTGTATGAAGAAATATATAGACCTTAGTCAAGAGATAATCCATGATATGCCTGTTCACCCTTATGATGATAAAGTAAATCTTTTTCAGGATAAGTTCTTGGAAAGAGATAAATATGTTAATTACAGACTGGAGATTGGTATGCATTCTGGTACTCATATTGACACCCCTATGCATCTGACTAATAGGGAAACATATATAAATGAAATCCCTTTAGATAAATTTGCTGGTAGAGGTGTTCTTCTTGATGTAAGGAATGAAAGAACTATAAGATTCAAGGAGGTTTATTCTGAACTTGTGGAGAAGGATGACATCGTATTAATATTTACAGGTCATAGTGATAAATATGGAACAGATGACTACTATGCAGATCAACCTATAATAGATAAAGAATTGGCGGATTTTTTTGTTCAAAAGAAGATTAAGATGCTAGGTATGGATTTGCCATCACCAGATAATTATCCATTTGAGATACACAAGATATTATTTAACAAGGACATATTGATAATAGAAAACCTAACCAATTTATCAAGTCTTGTTGATATAAAAAGTTTTGACATTATTGCATTTCCTTTAAAGATAAAAGCTGAGGCGTCTATGGTAAGAGTCGTAGCATGTGTAGATTAGTATCAATCAAGAAAAAACGATACATTAATAAATCTAAAATCAATATATAATATAGGGGGAAAATATTATGAAATCAGCATTGATTATTTACAAATCTAAAACGGGATTTACTAAGAAGTACGCCGATTGGATACGTGAGGATGTGACTTGTAACATTGCACCACTTGAGAAGGTTAAGAAAGAGGATATAGACAAGCACGATATAATTGTATATGGTGCTGGCGTCCACGCTGGACTAATACCCGGATTAAAGAAAGTCAAGAAGCTAGTTAATTTTAATGATAAGAAGGTAATAATATTTGCCACAGGAGCTGCACCAAACGTAGAAGAGATAGTCAAGCCTGTAATAGATAATAACCTGGCAGATTGTGTATCTATGGTGGATTTTTTTTATTTCGAGAGTGGAATAAATTATGAAAACATGGGTTTTTTCTCAAAACGCCTTATGAAGACTTTTAGTAAAATTTTGAGTGCTAAGAAGGATAAAACTGAGGAAGAGAAAGAGATGAGTATAATGATTATGAACTCATTTGACAACTCAAAAAAGGACTATATAAAACCGTTGGTTGATACACTAAAGAAATACCTTGGTTAAATTATATTAATATAGAAAACTTTTACATATAGGAGGACTTATGTGGGCGGATTTGAGCAATCAATGGAAGCGGTCATTTGAGCTTGCCTTTGAGTCGTATAAAAGAGGAACAATACCAATAGGGGCTGTTATAACTGACAGTGAGGGAGAGATAATTTCGGAAGGAAGGAACAGGATATTTGATAATAGAAGCGCAAATCCCTTGGCAGGTACTTTTATGGCACATGCTGAAATGACGGCCATGATACAGTTAAAGAGCTATAAACATCCTGATATAAGGACATATACACTTTATACTACTATGGAGCCATGTCCTATGTGTTTTGGAACAATGGTTATGATGAATATAAGAAATTTGAAATATGCAGCCAGGGATGCATTTGCCGGAGCAACGGAATTAAATAATAAGATGGATTATATAAGAAATAAGAATATTAGTATTGAAAAGGGCAATAGTGAAATGGAAGCATTTCATTTAATAATGCAGACATCATACGAATGTGATAGGAATCATATAAGGGTGGGCGAGTTATTAAACTCATGGAAGAGCATAGACGGCAATGCAATAGTACTAGGAAAAAAGCTATATAAAGAAAAATATTTTGATAGGGTTATAGCTAAAGATGGGAAAGTTTGTGATATATATGATGAGATTATTTATAGGTATGAACAAATGATGTAAAATACAAATAATATCTAAGCACATATAAAATGCGTGAATAGAATATATATTCGCAAAAATATATAGAATAGCAAAATCACCATAACAGTTATTATAACGAGTTCTGACTATGTGAGATAATACCAAATTATCTCACATATTTTATTTGAAAATATAAATTAGTTACAAATGGAAATATTAATTAAAAAATGGAATAAACATATTGCACAAATTACCAATATATGTTAATGTAGTGATGTAAATATTTACCGTATACATTTTATTATGTTTTCTTGGATCAAAGATTCGAGGGGTGTCTTTGTTTCCATCAATAATAAGGTGTACGTAGTTACTAATGTTTATCTAAATCAGTTATTGTTGATTGGTTATCCAATCAGAAAGGAGGAAAAGTTATGAAACAGAAAAGAGCAAAGTTATTTTTGTCAGTGTTAATGATCATGACCATGTTATTACCTGCATATAGTGCACAGGCTGCTACAACAATTTACAATAATGAAACTGGAACACATGATGGCTACGATTATGAGCTATGGAAGGACTCCGGGAACACAAGTATGACACTAAATAATGGAGGTAATTTCAGCTGCCAGTGGAGTAATATTAACAATGCATTATTCCGTAAGGGCAAAAAGTTCAATGAGACTCAGACACATCAGCAGATTGGAAATATTTCAATCAATTATGGAGCCACTTATTCACCCAATGGCAATTCCTATCTCTGTGTCTATGGTTGGACAAGCAGTCCCTTAGTAGAATTCTATATTGTTGATAGCTGGGGTAGCTGGCGTCCTCCGGGAGCATCCTCAAAGGGAACGATTACTGTTGATGGCGGTACCTATGACATTTATGAAACTACAAGGGTAAACCAACCCTCCATCAAGGGTACAGCAACTTTCCAACAATACTGGAGTGTACGTACATCCAAACGCACTAGCGGAACCATCTCTGTAAGCGAACATTTCAAAGCATGGGAGAATAGAGGAATGCCTCTAGGTAAGATGTATGAAGTGGCGTTGACAGTAGAAGGATATCAGAGCAGTGGTAGTGCTAATGTATACAGCCATACCCTAAATATTGGTGGGCCTACACCTCCTCCAGATAATGGTGGCGGTGGCGACGGTGCAACTAGGAAAGAATGTGAGAGCATGTCAATTAGCGGACCATATGCAGGGACAATCGGAAACCCCTTCTCTGGTGTAGCCTTATATGCTAACAATGACAAGGTCTCTTATACTCAATATTTTGCCAGTGGAACCCATAGCTTCTCACTTCGGGGTTGTTCAAACAATTCTAATATGGCTAGGGTAGACTTATTGATTGGAGGTCAGTATAAGGGTACCTTCTACTATGGTGGAAGCTACCCAGCTGTATATACAATCAACAATGTCAGTCACGGTACAGGCAATCAGCTTGTTGAGCTAATTGTAACGGCTGACAATGGCCAATGGGATGCTTTCATAGATTACTTGGAAATCAAATAAATCATTTTATGATTAAATGATTCTGGTTTCGTAATATCCATAATTATTTATATAATATAGTAAGTTATTAATAGATAATCCCGGCGGATAATTTCCGTCGGGATTACCAAAATACCTGAAGAATGTAAGAAAGGTTTATAATAAGTCGCTGATTCTTTTTTCTACATAGCTTAAATCTTTGGTAGGCTCGAAACGTTCAATTACATTGCCTTTTCTATCTATTAAAAACTTGGTAAAGTTCCATTTTATATCAGCGGATTCTTTGTAGTTTTTGTCTTCCTTGGATAGCATCTCATCAAGTACAGAAGCCAATGGATGGCCCTCATCAAAGCCCTTGAAACCTTGTTCTTTTTTTAGAAACTTGTAAAGTGGATGGGCCTTCTCACCGTTTACTTCGATTTTGGAGTGTATTGGATAGGTTACTCCAAAGTTAGATTCGCAAAACTGTTGGATTTGATCTGCTGTCTCAGGAGCCTGGTTTTTAAATTGATTACAAGGAAAATCTAGTATAACAAACCCCTTGTCTGAGAATTTGTCATATAATTTCTGAAGATCTCCGTATTGGGGTGTAAATCCACATTGAGTAGCAGAGTTTACAATTAATAGAACCTTACCTTCATAAACACCTAGATTTGTTTCTTCTCCATTTCTTTCTTTTACATTAAAGTTATATATACTCATAGAACTGCCTCCTTTAAGCTAAATTTTTATAAGTTTTATATATTAACAAAACACATTAAGTTCATATAAATTATGTTCAATTAAATTGTACACAATGCGTTGTTATTTGTCAAGACTTATTTAATTAGTTTATTCTTTTGTTATGCTTGCCTAACTTGATAGGTTTTATTACTAAAGAGGCAGTTTTATATATAAATGAAGATGAGGCTGCCGCATAAATGTAAGAGGGGGTGTATATGTTCCAATCATGCACATTTAGGAGAACAGTTTGCAATGATTTGTATTATCGAAACGGACTTTAGTCCGATTAAGATTTACAAATTATTGCAAACTGTACTACTAATCAGTGTGTGATGGAATATATACACTCCCTTAATTACTTATGTGGCAGCCTCATACTTATAATAAAAAATCCTATTATTCTGTAAATTTGGCTTCGGTTTCTTCACTTACTACATGTATATGAACCTTATCAATTCTATTCTTGTCTACTGAGGCTACTGTATAATTAATATTGTTCTCTATAATGGATTCACCTTCCTCCGGAAGATGGTCCAGTAGATATATAATATGTCCTGCTATAGAGTCATAATCTGATGATTCAATATTAAGTCCAAGAGCTTCGTTAATATCATCAAGTTTTGTATTGCCGTCTACTATATACTCACCTTCTGAAACAGCTTGAATACAATCCTCTTCATCCTCGTCGTACTCATCACGAATTTCGCCAACAATCTCTTCGAGGAGATCCTCAATGGTTATTAGTCCAGCCGTAGCACCATATTCATCTAGGACAATAGCTAAGGCAATTGATTCATTTCTCATTTCTATTAAAAGTTCGGACGTCTTCTTGAATTCATAGGTGAAATAAGGCTCTCTTATAATATCAAGAATATTAAAGTCCTCTTTATTACCATTATAAAAAAAGATATCCTTAAGGTTTACTATACCTATAACATTATCTCTATTTTCTGAATAAACAGGAAGTCTTGTATACTTATCCTTCGTAAATTCCTGAACCAGCTCATCATAGCTAAGATCTACACTGGCAAAGGACATATCTATTCTTGGAACCATAACATCCTTAGCTAAGGAATCACCAAAATCAACCACATTTGTAATCATTCTTCGTTCTTCGCTTTCGAGAACTCCCTCCTCATGGCTGACCTCTAGGATAGTCCTAAGTTCGCTTTCGGTCATAGATGTTGGTTTCTCATTCGGATCAATCTGAAAGAGTCGCATCACACCGTTACATATTTTATTGATGATAAATATTATAGGGGTAAGTAACTTTGTTATTAATAACACGGGTCCTGATATACGAAGGGCTATTCTTTCAGCCTTTATAGTTGATATGGATTTTGGGGTTATTTCCCCAAAAATCAATATAAGTAAAGTCAGAACACCAGTTGTAAGTCCTACCCATTTATTTCCCCATAAATCAATTGCCATAGTAGTAGCAAGAGCAGATGCTGAAATATTAACTACATTGTTGCCGATTAATAATGCACTAAGCATCTTCGTAGGGTCATCAACTAGCTTTAAAGCGTTTTTTGCACCTTTCACATTATCATCAGCCAGGCTTCGCATCCGAAGTTTGTTTATAGCCGTTAGGGCTGTTTCTGATCCTGAAAAAAATGCAGACAAAAGCAATAGTATCAACAGTATTACCGCTCGCGCGGCCTCACTCGAATCCAACAAATCATCTCCTAAAAATATAAATAGTTAACAGTTCTATATAATTCAACATCTTACAGGATTAGGTATTAAAAGTCAATACAGCGCTTAGAATTTTAAATAAGCTTTAAAATAATGCTAATATAAATATCTTAAAATCCTATTGTGGTTATATGGTATATAGTGTAATATCGAAAATGTAGGTTTTTATTTATAGAATCAATTGTTGCCAGATTAGAATGACGTAAACTAGAAGCTTTATAATAGAATTAAGAGATTAGAGGTATTGAATGAGAAAGAAGTCCCATATTTCACTTGCGAAGTTTCTTCTGCATAATAGTAAAGAGCATCAGTTGTACGAGCATAAAAAATCATTTTATTTTGGAAGTATATTACCTGATATAAAACCATCGTTTTTAACAAAACGCCATACATTTGAGGATACTTTTGACATCCTCATCAATGAAATTAAAAGAATTACTCTTGATTATGATTTTAATAAGGGAATAAACAAATACTATGCGAGACGTCTTGGAATCATAACCCACTATCTAGCTGATTATTGTACGTTTCCACATAACTCCTGCTATACAGGTTCAATGGCAGATCATGTATACTATGAAAAGGAATTGAAATATCAATTACTGGAGTACATTGAATTGGAAGATATCCATCAGAAATCGGTTAAAGGGCAAATGCTAGAAAGCTTCGATGAGATAATCGAGTTCATAAGGTCGAAACATAAGGAATATCTTTCTACACTTAAGGCGGTAAAGCATGACATTCGTTACATAATTGAGCTTTGTAGTAAAGTAGTTGAGGCTATATTAGCCTTCTTTAATATGGCATTTGAGGCTCTTAATAGTGATGCAGAGCCCGCACTTCAATTTAGCTAAAACAATTATATACTATCCAAATACTTGGTGCTGTTCCAAAGCTATGATTCTTATAACGCTTTGAAACAGCACTTTTTGATTATTCATGTAATCCTATAAAGTAGGAGCGTGACGAATGCGTAGTATATCAGTTATTTCTGCGATGTAGAGTGTGTGAGGATCCCCGTTTCTATACCAGGTATTAAGTAGCCTTTCTTCTAGCAGGCCTTCTGTATTTAGAGGCTGCTTATAAAGCTTTTTGCATATAAGAACGTGATTGGCCTCATCAAAATAGGGTGTATCCTCATAGCGGACTAAGGTCAGTCCGGATTTTTCTATCTTATTCTCGTTTCGGCCTGAGACTGTACCAAGATAATTAAGTGTTTTACGATATTCTTTATCAAAAAAGCTCAAAGAAAATGTATCTTCTCTATCTACGAACTCCTTTGTATATCTTTGCGGTCTGATCATAACATATGCAACATTCTTTCCATACATAACACCCAATCCACCCCAGGAGGCAGTCATAGTATTAACCCCTTCTTCATTACCTGCGGTAATAAGCATCCAGTCCTTACCGATTAATTTAAAAGGATTTTTACGAAATTGTTCGGCTGATATTAATTTAT
The DNA here is from genome assembly GCA_012519905.1 of Clostridiales bacterium. Classification (GTDB taxonomy): domain Bacteria; phylum Bacillota; class Clostridia; order Lachnospirales; family Lachnospiraceae; genus Mobilitalea. Next base: position 9,396 of record JAAYPG010000057.1, read on the forward strand.
ATTGGTTCATTTCTTCATCCTCCATTTAAGTATTAATTATTTTCATGTTATCCACCATATGCAAATAAGTCAAGTAAAAGACACATTTTACTACTATATTTTTGATTACCCATATTTATATGGAGTTCTCACTAGGAGCTTCACAATCAAATTTAGGTTGCATATATTGTATATGAGGCTTTAATTGATAAGGAGCTTAGTACATGATAATTCATGTGGTACAACAGGGTGAAACTCTAGCTAGGATTGCAGAGCAATACGGTGTGACTCCGGAAAGAGTGATTATAGACAATGAACTACCTAACCCTGAGAATTTAGTGGTTGGGCAGAGTATGATAGTGCGGATACCTACGGAGGAGTATACTGTTGTTGAAGGAGATACTCTCACAGATATTGCACAATTATATAATATTACAGTAGATGAAATCCTAAGAAATAATCCTTGGGTAGCCGCCCAAGAGTCTTTAGAACCAGGGCAGGTATTACTTATTGCATATGAGAAGGATCCGGTTATTGATACGGCCCTGATAAACGGTTATTTATATCCCTTTATAAATCCGGGCGTACATCGAAAATCTCTCCCTTTTCTTACCTATCAATCATTATTCACCTATGGATTTACACCGCAGGGTGATTTGATTCCGATTGAGGATGAAGAATTAATAGCAACTGGCTATGAAGTAGGGGTGCCACCTATAATGGTATTAGCACCCATGTCGGCAGAAATGAATTTTGATACACAGATTGCACATGACATGTTTGTTAATCAGGAAGGGCAGAATAGATTAATTGATAATATAGTAGCGACCATGCAGGAGAAGGGATATATAGGACTGGATATTGACTTCGAGTTTATTCAGCCTGAGGACAAAGAGCTATTTATTAGCTTTATATCAAATGTAAAAAATCGTCTGGAACCTCTGGGACTACTTACCTTAGTAGCCCTGGCTCCGAAAACCTCTGGTGAGATGACTGGCCTTTTGTACGAAGCCCATGATTATCCGGCTATTGGAGCTATTGCTGATCTAGTACTTCTAATGACCTACGAGTGGGGATATCTATTTGGCCCGCCTATGGCTACAGCGCCGCTAAATAATGTAAGACAGGTATTGGAATATGGTGTTTCTGTTATTGATAATGATAAAATTTTAATGGGAATACCTAACTACTCATACGATTGGGCCCTACCTTTTGTAAGAGGAGAAAGCATGGCAGAGGCTCTAAGTAACCAGGAGGCTATTGCTCGTGCAGCTCAGTACGGTGTAACTATTGAATTTGACGAGATTGCTCAAGCGCCATATTATTATTATACCAATGAACAGGGAGTGGAGCATGTAGTATGGTTTGATGATGCCAGAAGTATGAATGCTAAGCTAAGATTGATAGCTGAATTACAATTAAGAGGAGCGGGTATATGGCAGGTAATGGATTTCTTTCCTGCGCTTTATATGGTAATAAACGAATTGTTCACCATTGAAGAGGGTTAAGGGGTAAATTTACAAAAACATTTGAGAAAATCATACATTTGTGGTAATATAATTAAGTGTTAAAAATTGATTTAGATAAGCGAATTATGCTTAAGATTACTAAATGTATGGCAAAGGAGAACATTAATGGGTAAGCGTGTTATTAAAGAAATTATCAGTTGGGTAATGATATTTGGCATAGCTTTTATACTAGCATTAATAATAAACAGATTTGTGATATTTAAAGTAGAAGTTCCAACAGGTTCTATGGAAAGGACAATTATGACAGGGGATAAGGTATTTACCTCACGTTTGTCATATTTATTCAAGGATCCGAAGCGAGGAGACATTGTAGTATTTCCTTTACCAGATGATGAAGAAATAGATTATATTAAGAGGATCATTGGAGTTGGCGGAGATAAAATAGAAATAAAAGATGGTGAATTATTTATAAATGATGAGAAGATAATTGAAGATTATATTTTGGAACCGATGGATAAGGAAGATTTTGGCCCAGTCTCGGTTCCAGAGGGAACATATTTTATGATGGGGGATAATAGAAATTCATCCTTGGATGCGAGAGAGTGGGATATAAAGTTTGTTGAGAAGGATAAGATTAAAGGGAAGGCTATTTTTAAATATCCTGATTTTTCTTGGCTAAATAAATAAAGGACGCAACCGACATATAATAGAGTAGTAGCAGATAGTAAAAAGAGGCAAATAGGAAGAACTAATACCTATATGCCTCTTATTTTATGTGATTGGAAAGTTCGTCTTATTAATTGCTTTTTAAATATGCCTCGTTTAGCTCTAAAATCTTCTCCATAGCCTCTTTACCCGGTGCACCGATGGTGTTTCTTTTGTTTACGCAGGTTGTAAGGCTGATGGCCTCATAGATATCGTCTTCAAAGACAGGGCTTATGGCTTTGTAATTCTCTAGGCTCAATTTATCTAGAGGGATATTCTTTTCAATACATGTTAAAACCAAACTCCCTATAATGCTATGGGCATCCCTGAAGGGAACCCCTTTATTTACAAGATAATCAGCTGCGTCTGTGGCGTTTATAAAGCCTTTAGTAGCGCTGTCTTCCATAACTTCTTTATTGAATTTCATGGATGAAAGCATATTATTTGATAAGGCTAGACAGCCCTTAACTGTATCAATAGCGTCAAAAGTAAGCTCCTTATCCTCCTGCATATCCTTATTATAGGCAAGGGGAAGTCCCTTCATAGTCGTAAGTAAGGATATCAAGGCACCGTATACTCTTCCGGTTTTACCTCTCACTAGCTCTGCAATATCCGGGTTTTTCTTCTGCGGCATTATAGATGAGCCTGTGGAATAAGAATCATCTAGTTCAATGAACCGGTATTCGTTGCTGTTCCAAATGATGATTTCCTCACTCAGACGGCTCAAGTGCATCATTATAGTCGACAGGGCAGAAAGGAGTTCAACAAGATAGTCTCTATCAGATACGCCATCCATGCTGTTAAGGGTAGGTCCGTCAAAGCCTAAAAGATGGGCACTATATTCTCTATCAAGTGGATATGTGGTCCCGGCTAGGGCACCAGATCCTAAAGGTGATTTATTCATCCGTTTTTTAATATCAGCTAATCTTTCACGGTCTCTCTTGAACATTTCAAAATATGCTCCCATATGGTGGGAGAGCGTTACAGGCTGTGCCTTCTGTAGATGTGTAAATCCAGGCATGTAAGTTTGGATATTAACCTTCATAATCTTATGACAGGTCAGCATAAAATCCTTAATCAGATCGTCAAGTTCACTAATTTCATCCCTAATGTAAAGCTTCATATCAAGGGCGACTTGATCATTTCGGCTGCGGCCTGTATGTAGCTTTTTTCCTGCATCTCCAATTCTTTTTATTAAATGTGATTCAACAAAGCTATGAATATCCTCATATTCATGGGAAATCTCAAGAGAGCCATTTAATATATCCTCTTTAATGCTTGTAAGGCCCTTGATAATAAGATCCTTTTCTTCCTTTGATATTATTCTCTGCTTCTCTAACATAGTCGCATGGGCTATACTGCCCTCTATATCCTGACGAAATAGCTTCCTATCAAAGGATATAGATGCGTTAAAATTATGCACTAGTTGATTAGTTTCTTTAGTGAAACGTCCACCCCACAGCTTCATAACTTCTACACCTCTTTTAAAATAAAGCACCATATACAGGTGCTTTAGATATTTTATAATTAAGCATTGTACTTAACTATAGCTATAATACATTAAAAACTAAGATAATGCAAGTAAAAATTTATAAATATACAAAATTGCAATGTATAAAAGTATAAATATGCACTAGCTTAAGTATAGATTTTCATACTTATCCTTAAGATATTTTACATAATAATCAGCATTAAATTCTTCCTCTGTAACATCCTTAAGGATTTGATTAGAGTTTTTAGTAGTCCCATATTTATGAACCTTATCTCTTAGAAACTCACGAATCGGAGTTATATTTCCCTCGCGAAGATAATCGTCAACAGGCATAAGGTCCTTTATCTTAGCATATAGCTGACAGGCAATCGCTGACCCGATAGCGTAGGATGGGAAATAGCCAAACTCACCGTAGGACCAATGAACATCCTGTAGGATGCCCTCTGCATCGTTAGTAGGTGTTAGTCCCAAATACTCCTTATATTTATTATTCCATAGCTCTGGTAGCTTATCCACATCTGCTTCACCAGCGAATATAGCTTTTTCAATCTCATAGCGAATAATTATGTGGAGAGAGTAGGATAGCTCATCAGCTTCTGTTCTAATAAGGCTTGGTTCTGCTTTATTAATACCCCTTATAAATTGATCCAGGCTTATATCTTTCAAATTATCGGGATAGGTATCCACAAGTTTTGAATAAATAGGTGTCCAAAATGCCTTGCTTCTACCTAATATATTCTCAAATAATCTGGATTGAGATTCATGCATTCCCATAGAAGCCCCAGTACCAACAGGTGTCTGTGTTAGGGCATCATCAATATTCATTTCATAAAGAGCATGACCAGTTTCATGGATTACTGAGAACATAGCACTTTCTAAATTATTCTCTATGAACTTATTGGTTATACGGACATCATGATTGTGAAGATTTAAGGTAAAGGGGTGTGCACTTTCTCCTATAACACCTCGATTGAAATCAAAGCCCAAGTAACCACTAAGGTATCTGCAGAAATCCTTTTGCTTATCAATGTCATATGATAAAAAATTGTAGTTTTTATATATAGTATCTGATTTTTCGGCCACCTGTTTTAATAAGGGTACAATCTCTTTTTTTAGTTTATCAAAGAATATATCAAGTTCCTTAATACTAAAACATTCCTCAAAATCCCCTAAAAGCACATCATAGGGCTCCTGACCCTTCTTGGCCCGATAGCCTGCAAATTTTTTCTTATACTCAATGAGTTTCTTTAGATAGGGTGCAAAGTGCTCGTAATTATTATCCTTCTTTGCCTTAGCCCAAGCCCTGTTAGAGACCAGGGTAAGCTCGTTAAAGGCTCTGTATTCGTCAGGAGGAATACTCTCAAGCTGCTCATAGGTCTTGTCGAGTTCTTTGATTATAGCCTTTTCCTTATCGGATAGATTCTCTTGCTCCTTATCCTCTTTGAGCTTTTTAATGATTTTTCTTACGTCATCATTTATTAAGCATTTCATATATTCATCAGAAAGAATCCCAACTACCTTAGAGGTATATTCAGCTGCATCAAATGGGGCAATAGTCTGGTCGTCCCATTCGAATAAACTTCTTGCTGTTTCTAATGCCATAGCTTTATCAAGATATGGCTGTAAGCTATCAAAGGTTTTACTCATAAAATCACCTAGTACACTCATATACAAATAAACTATCAAATATAGAGTGTATTTTATCCTTTCTATAAATCAATATTAAGGATAGTATATCAATATTTATATTTCATAGCAATCCATTAATTACATATGAGTTCGATATTTTTTTATAATTTTATTAGAATATGCTTGCCCTAAAAAAGGTTGTTAGGTACAATTAATATGTAAAATATGTCACCTACAAAACAGTATGATTTAATATATTCATGGGACATAGTATATATACTGTGACATAAATCACATATATTATTTCTCATATGTTGTATTATAGGTGGTATAGTTTCCAAAATTTTGTAGATAATAGAAAAGATGATTGTAACTATGTAAATGATAGCAAGGTTAATATTATAAAAATTTATGAAAGGATGGAATAAACATATGAAGAATTTTAAAATTGAGAAGATAATCGGACGCGAGATACTTGACTCTAGAGGTAATCCAACTGTAGAGGCGGAGGTAATATTGGCTGACGGCAGTATGGGTAGGGCAGCGGTACCTTCAGGAGCATCAACAGGCGCATTCGAGGCGGTTGAGCTTAGAGACGGTGATAAGAGCAGATATCTTGGCAACGGCGTAAAAAAAGCCGTGGAAAACATAAATACAACAATTGCATCAGCCCTCCAAGGTATGGATGCCAGCAAGCAGACAGAAATAGATGCAGCTATGATTAGGCTTGATGGAACGCCCAACAAGGGAAAGCTAGGTGCCAATGCAATTCTTGGAGTATCCCTGGCTGTAGCTAAGGCAGTAGCAAATTCGCTAAACATGCCTCTATATCGTTATATAGGTGGTGTGAATGCTAAGACGCTTCCAGTACCGATGATGAATATAATTAATGGAGGTCAGCATGCTGACTCCAGTCTAAACATACAGGAATTTATGATTATGCCTGTAGGAGCAAAAAGCTTTAGCGAAGCTTTAGAGCAAAGTACTACTGTATTCCACACATTAAAGAAGTTGCTGAAAAATGACGGATATGTGACTGCTGTAGGTGACGAAGGTGGATTTGCACCTAAGTTTAATAGCGATACAGAGGCTCTTGATTATATTGTCAAAGCTATCGAGTCTGCAGGCTATCGCCCTGGTGAGGATTTTTATATTGCAATAGATGCGGCAGCTACAGAGATGTATGAAGAGGCTAAGAAGGCAGGAAGAGAAGGAGAATATCTATTCTGGAAATCAGGAGAATACAAGACTGTAGATCAAATGGTTGATTTCTGGGATGATGTATGCAAAAAGTATCCTGTAATATCCTTAGAAGACGGCCTGAATGAAGAGGATTGGGAAGGTTGGAAGAAGCTTACTGATCGTATTGGTGATAAGGTTCAGCTGGTTGGTGATGACTTATTTGTTACTAATACAGAAAGAATCAAAAAAGGTGTAGCAGGAGACATCTCCAATTCTGTATTAATTAAGGTTAACCAGATAGGCACCTTAACTGAAACCTTAGATTCTATAGAGATGGCCAAGAATAATAAATGGACAGCGGTTGTATCTCATCGTTCAGGAGAAACAGAGGATGTTACTCTCGCTGATATTGCAGTTGCAACAAATGCTGGGCAGATTAAGACGGGTGCACCTTCTAGAACTGATCGTGTAGCGAAGTATAATCAGTTGTTAAGAATAGAACAGGAGCTGGGCTCTGATGCTGTTTATCCAGGTAAAAAAGCATTCAAGGTAAGCAGATAGATTAATTTTATAATTTGTTAAAGAAGGGCCATATCAAAATAATATCATTATTTTGATATGGCCCTTTTAGGTATGTAGTATTCTATTAGTTTTTACAGTATTTTTTATAAAGTAATTTAATATAAAGCCTAAATTATCATATTCAATGCTTTATTTTATAGGGCTCTTTTATCTTACAACGGTAACCCTTAATTATATTACCGCTAACTAATGTAAGGCGTTTTTCGTTATCCGTATCCCATTCATAAGGCATATTATCATATAGAGTAATATGATGTATCGTATTTTCATCATATGGTTTAAGTGGAGATAAAGAATTAATAGATAATGTTGACATGTATACACCTCGATATAATATGTAATCAAGCATCAGGTTACTAATCAGGTATCTAGCCTTAATAAATGACAATACCTAAATATAGTAAACTAATTCATAGTTTTAATATATACCGAGGACAAAAATAATTCAAGTGTGTCTTCTGTTATTTATCTTCTTTTGCAGCTCTACTATGACTATAGGTGTGATTGCTAATATAAATACTATTGCCCATTGGCGTGAATTTAATGGTACGACCTGGAATATCTTAGCCAGAGGAGCTATAGATATTACTGCAATCTGTAGCAGGGCACATATGATAAATGAAAGTACCAGCTTGCTGTTTGATAAAACTCCAATTTCTGATAGAGAGCGATTACTTCTCATATTAAAGGAATGGAAGAGCTGGGATAAGCTTAATACAGCAAAGCACATGGTTCTGCCAACCCAGGGGACATAGGAGTTGATGGCATTTGCTTCGTGGTGAATTAAGGAGTTATACAAACCAGGTGTATCATAATACTTGATTCCTATGACAAAGGCACATAGGGCTAGGGAACCGATAAGGATCCCCTCAATAATTATCTGTAAAGCAAGCCCGTCAGCAAACATGCCCTTCTTGGGTGAGTTGGGTTTTCTTTTCATTATGTCTCTAGATGCAGGTTCGACACCTAAGGATATAGCTGGAAGAGAGTCGGTAACTAGATTTACCCAGAGCAGCTGAACAGCTACTAAGGGGGTAGGTAAACCAAACAGTATAGCTACAAAAATCGTAAGTATTTCTCCTATATTACTTGAAAGAAGGAAATGAACAGCCTTCCTTATATTTTCATATATCCCTCTACCTTCTTGTACTGCAGAAACAATGGTTGCGAAATTATCATCCGTAAGAATCATGTCAGAGGCGTTCTTAGCAACATCGGTTCCTGTAATTCCCATAGCACAGCCGATATCGGCAACCTTAAGAGCTGGTGCATCGTTCACACCATCGCCGGTCATAGCAACAACCTCGCCCTTGTTCTGATAAGCCTTAACAATCCTTACCTTATGCTCAGGGGTAACTCTTGCAAATACACTAAATCTTCCTATAGTATCATTAAGTCTTTCAGTAGACATTTTTGCTAACTCCTCACCTGTTATAGCTTCGGTCTGTGGAGTGAGGATTCCTAGCTCCTTGGCAATAGCTTTTGCAGTTAGGATATGGTCACCAGTAATCATAACAGGTCTTATGCCTGCTTGGCGACATATTCTTACGGCATCCTTAACCTCATCTCTGGGTGGATCAATCATGCCTATTAGACCTACGAAGGTTAAGTCCTTCTCAAGCTTTGGGGCATCTACCTTGCCATTAAATTCAGGAAGGTTTTTATAGGCAAGGGCAATAACCCGAAGAGCCTTACCTGTCATAGTGGTATTAAGTGCATTAATCTTATTTTTATAGCGGCTGGTCATGGGTTCTTGCTTTCCGTCCCTATAGATGTAGCTGCAGCGCTCTATTAAAAAATCATAGGCACCCTTAGTAACACTGCGATAGGAGGCTGTGTCGGGAGATCTATGTACAGTGGTCATAAGTTTTCTTGTAGAATCGAAGGGTATCTCATATATTCTGTGATACATTGCATCAAGATCAGGTTTATAAGCTCCAGAGTTATAAGCAGCAAGAACTAAAGCTTTTTCTGTAGGCTCACCACTAAGAATAGGTAGGTTATTCTCTAACTGTAATATGGCGTTACTGCATAGGGCCGCATGGGATAATAAAAAGAAAGCAAAATCACTTTTAAATTGCTCCTTCTTGTCTACAGAGCAGATATCTGTGACTGTCATTACGTTTTGTGTTAGCGTTCCTGTCTTGTCTGAACAGATAACAGTAGCGCTTCCCAGAGTTTCCACAGCAGGTAGCTTTCTGATAACAGCATTTTTTTTTGCCATTCTTTGAACGCCCAAAGATAACATTATTGTTACTATGGCAGGGAGTCCTTCTGGAATCGCTGCTACAGCAAGACTTACAGAGGTCATAAACATATCAAAGGGTGGTAGGTCTTTATATAAACCTATTAGGAATACCAAACCACAGATAACCAGTGCAGCTATGCCAAGAACCTTTCCTGTTTTAGCTAGTCTCTTCTGTAAGGGTGTGTCAGGTGTATCGTCCTCCATAATCATTCTTGCGATATGTCCGACCTGTGTATCCATCCCAGTAGCAATTACTACTCCTATACCTCTTCCGTATAGTACGGTACTTGTAGCCATGACCATATTAATTCTGTCTGCAAGACTAGTATCAGGAAGCAGGCGAATGCTGGCGTTCTTCTCCACTGGATGAGATTCGCCTGTTAATGAAGCTTCTTCAACTTTTAGATTAATGGCATGAACTAGTCTGCAATCAGCCGGGACAAAGCTACCTGTTTCAAGTATGACAATATCTCCTGGTACCAATTCTATGGATGGAATTTCAGTGACCTTATTATCTCTTAATACATGGGCTGATGGAGCGGACATTTTCTTTAATGCCTCCAATGCTTTCTCGGCCTTTGTCTCCTGAAGTACTCCTAAGAATGCATTTAGGATAATTATCATCATTATAATAATTGGATCTACAAAGTCAGGCTTACCTTCCATATATGATACAATTATGGATAATATGGCCGCACATATCAATATGATAATCATGAAATCGGCAAACTGAGCGATGAATTTTTGTAAAAGGTTTTTACCCTTTTTTGCATCTATAATATTCTTTCCATATAATTTTTGCCTTTCTTGGATATCTTGTTGGGTAAGACCTTGCTTTATATCCGTCTTCATTTCCCTCAAGGTATCCTCTATGGATATGCTATGCCAGTGCATACTTCCCTCCGTTTCTGTCTATAGGTTGTGGTCAATCTTCTATAAATTATATGATGATAGGTTGGGATTATGTAAGAAAGACACTAAGGGATAATGACATATTTCTTATTATAAAAAACATTTATTTATAGTTAATAATAGAGTATACTATCCTCATTAGATGAGGCCACAAAGTTCATAAGGCAAGTGGTTAGAACTATTTAGAAAGTTAAGAGGTGTAAAATGTCCAGAAAAATAACACGTGATATGACCGAGGGTAGTCCTGTAAAATTAATATTAGGCTTCTCAGGTCCGATGCTTATTGGAAATATATTTCAGCAACTTTATAATATGGTGGATTCAATTGTCGTGGGAAAATTTGTTGATAAAAATGCACTGGCAGCAGTTGGGGCAACTAGTTCGTCGATATTTCTTATCTTTGGCCTAACCTTTGGCCTATCCGCAGGTATTTCGATTGTTATATCTCAATACTTTGGTGCCGGTGACCATGATAAGGTTAAAAGGAGCATCGCTACTTCAGCTTACATTATCTTTGTAGCTGCTATAATTATGGGAATTGTCGGTTACCTGGCTAGCCGTCCCTTTTTAGAGCTTTTAGGTACTCCGCAGGAAATTATCGATCAATCGGAAAGTTATATGAAGATATGCTTTCTAGGTATACTAGGTACAGCCTTATATAATGGTATTGCAGCAATCCTTCGTGCTCTTGGAGACGCCGTAACTCCATTGATTTTTCTTATAGTTGCAAGTATCCTAAATGTGATACTGGATCTAATATTCGTAATTGTATTTGGCTGGGGTGTTCCTGGGGTTGCTATTGCTACAATTATTTCGCAATTTGTATCTGGGATAGGGTGTATTATATATGCCTATAATAAGATTAGCCTTCTTCGTATACCTATAAAGGACTTTAAGCCTGATAGAGAAATCTTATCAAAATGTATAAGGTTAGGAATTCCGGTTGCCTTACAAAACTCCTTTGTATCTATCTCTATGATGGCCCTACAATTTGTCATTAACGGCTTTCAGGCTACTATAATAGCTGCTTATACAGTTGTGAATAGGATAGAGCAGCTTGTCATGCAGCCTTCTATGTCCTTAGGTGCAGCAGTTGCTTCATTTACAGGGCAAAATATTGGAGCTGGAAAGATTGATAGAGCCAAGAAGGGAATGAAATCTTCTGTTATAATAATTTTAGCATTTAGTCTATTCATGCTACCAGTTATGTACTTTGGTGGTGAATATATTATGAGGTTATTTACGAAAAAAGAGGATATAGATGTGGTAAGACGAGGAGTAGAGGGTATCAGAATTACTAGCTTATTCTACAGCTTCCTAGGTCTGATATTTGTTAGTAGAAACTTCCTAAGTGGCGCTGGTGACATTAAAGTGCCAATGGTTATGGGACTTATAGAGGTAGTTGTTAGAGTGGCAGTATCCATATATTTATCACAGATTATCGGATTCCGAGGTATATTCTGGTCATCTGCCTTGACATGGTGTGTAACCGGTTTATTTGGTAGCGTAAGGGTACTTTCAGGAAAATGGATGAATAAGTCTGTAATAACAAAGAAAGCACATATTTAGCGGCTATAAAAATAAGTAGAGCAAGGAGTCTGCTGATTAACCTGATTAGAGTTAATTAGCAGACCTTTTCTTTTTTATATTGTATAATCTTTGGATAATTAGAAGGGATATAGCAATAACTAATACTGGAATAAGGTTATGCTTGTATCTGCTATAATACTCAGCAACTTTACCATAATTCTCTCTAAGAGAATAGCCAAGACCGATTAAAAGGGTATTCCAAATGGTTATACCTAAGAATGAGGCTGGAAAGTAAACTGAGGGCTTTAACTTGGCAGCTCCTGCAACTAAAGCGATATATGTACGGACTAAGGGAATGACACGTCCTATGCAGACAGCAGAGGCTCCATTCTCATGAAATCTGTCATATGATGCATTAAGAGATTTTTCGGATTTGGGAAATTTCTTTTTAATAGCACTTATAATAGCCCCACCACCAAACCATCCCACAGTATAGCAGATTCCAGTACCTATAAGACCTGCTAAAATACTTAAGGGTAATATCACAAGAAAATGTGTTTCATTTATGGAAGCGACTGCTCCTGAAAGTGGCAGTACAATTTCACTGGAAACTGGAAAGCAGGCATACTCCAGCATTATTATTAGAAACATAGCAAGTAGCCCGTAATCATAGATCATTTCGGATAAAAAACTCATCTAAATACCTGAACCTCCTTCATTTGCTTATGTAACAATATATTATCTAGCATAGCTTTTATGACGGCTTAAAAAAGAAAAACACCCTAACAACCTCTGACGATGATGATGATTTATTTGAAGCAATAAAGCTTGGGGCCAACGGATATCTCATTAAAAATACCGATGGTAAGGAATTAGTTAGCATATTAAGGCAGGCGGAAAATGGAGAAATTTCAGTGTCTCCAGATATGGCCTCTAGAATTCTTTTAGAAATAAATAAGAAATATCATGGAATAGAAAAGAAGATAAAGAAAAGCAGCACTGATGATGTCAATGAAAGATTGACTTATAGGAAGATTGAATTATTGAAATTAATAGCGTCTGGTAAAACCTATAAGAAGGCGGGCGAAATTCTGGGCTTAAGTGAACGCACAGTCAAATATCATATGGGGAGGATAATTGATATCCTTCATCTGGATAATAAAGCCCAGGTTATTGCATATGCCGCAGAATATGGTCTAGTAGATTTAATAACAAAAACTTGACAAAAATCTAAGTCATGATATATTTATATAATAAATGTTTATAGAGCTTTTCTTGTGTATTATATAATTAAATATAGTATATCAGCTATGATAAGGAGTATTAAGAGAATATGTGCTTATAGAGAGCTGCCGTATGGTGTAAGGTAGTAGCAACAGTCTCCCAACTCGCCTTGGAGCTTCCCGGTTGAACTAATAGTAGGTCGGGACGGTCAACCCGTTATCGAAGATAAGTGCATAGTCTTATTATGTATTGTGTTAATACACATAGTTTTATATATGGTGTAAGAATAGTAGTTACACATAAGCTGATTATGAATTAGAGTGGTACCACGGAAAACCTAACCTTTCGTCTCTATTGTAGACGAAAGGTTTTTTGTGTACTTAGTAATCAATTTATATGAGATATCTTTTAAGGAGGAGAAATCATGTCAAAACCTTATAATCATAAGGAAATTGAAAAGAAATGGAGAAAACATTGGGAGGATCATCCTGTTAATGTGAATGATGGTAAGAAGCCGAAATACTATTGCCTAGATATGTTCCCATACCCTTCAGGTAGCGGACTTCATGTGGGGCACTGGAGAGGCTATGTCATAAGTGATGTTTGGAGCAGGTACAAGATGCTTAATGGATATTACATTGTACATCCTATGGGTTGGGATGCATTTGGCCTTCCTGCTGAAAATTATGCGATTCAAATGGGTGTACATCCAAGTATATCTACAGCAGAGAATATCGCTAATTTCAAAAAACAGATTAAGGATATAGCGGCTATCTATGACTGGGATATGGAGATTAATACTACCGATCCAAATTTCTATAAATGGACACAGTGGATATTTGTTAAGATGTTTAAGGCTGGTCTTGCTTATGAGAAGGAAATGCCTATTAACTGGTGTCCTTCCTGTAAGACGGGACTTGCAAATGAAGAGGTTGTAAATGGAGGATGTGAACGTTGCGGAGCTTCTGTTACAAAGAAGAACCTTAAACAGTGGATGTTAAAAATCACCCACTATGCTGATCGTCTATTGGATGATTTGGATAAATTAGATTGGCCTGAGAAGGTCAAGAAGATGCAGGCTGATTGGATAGGCAAAAGCTATGGTGCTGAAGTAGACTTTGCTATAGAGGGCAGTGAAGATACCATCCGCGTATATACCACAAGACCAGACACCTTATATGGTGCTACATTTATGGTTTTGGCACCGGAGCATGAACTGGCCTCTAAGATAGCCATACCCGAGCAGAAGGAGGCAGTTGAAGAATATATATATAAGTCTTCCATGAGATCAACTGTTGATCGCCTTCAAGATAAGGATAAGACGGGAGTGTTTACAGGAAGCTATGCAATCAACCCCTTAACCAATAAGCCTATTCCTATCTGGCTATCAGATTATGTATTGGCTGATTATGGTACTGGAGCCATAATGTGTGTTCCTGCCCATGATGATAGAGACTTTGAGTTTGCTACAAAGTTCGGTATTCCCATTGTCCAGGTTATTTCAAAGGATGGTAAAGAGGAAGAGTTAACTGAGCCTTATACACTGCCCGGTATTATGATTAATTCCGGTGAGTGGAATGGTATGGATTCAGAAAAGGCTAAGAATGAGGTTCCTGATTTATTGGAGAAGCAGGGCATAGGTAAGAAGACAGTTAACTATAAGCTTCGTGATTGGGTATTCTCAAGGCAAAGATATTGGGGCGAGCCTATACCTATTGTTCATTGTGAACATTGTGGCCCTGTTCCTGTTCCAGAGGAGGAGCTTCCTCTGTTACTTCCTGAGGTGGAAAAATACGAACCTACCGGCACAGGCGAATCTCCCCTAGCTAATATTCATGAATGGGTTAATACCAGCTGTCCAGAGTGTGGTAAGCCTGCAAAGAGAGAGACCAATACTATGCCTCAATGGGCTGGTTCATCATGGTATTTCCTTCGTTATGTCGACAGTATGAATGATAAGGAACTTGTAAGCAAAGAAAAGGCCGAAAAGTATCTGCCAGTAGATATGTATATTGGTGGCGTAGAACACGCTGTACTTCATCTTTTATATTCCAGATTCTACACTAAATTTCTTAAGGATATCGGTGTGGTAGATTTTGATGAACCCTTCATCAAACTATTTAATCAGGGCATGATTGGCAAGGATGGGGCGAAGATGAGTAAATCAAAGGGTAATGTAGTATCACCCGATGGGCTAATTAAGGATTACGGATGTGATTCATTAAGGCTCTATGAATTATTCGTAGGACCTCCTGAACTAGATTCTGAATGGGACGACAGGGGAATAGATGGAGTATATCGATTTATAAACCGCTTCTACAATTTAGTTATGGACAATAAAGATAAGACAGTAGAAGCATCAGAGGACATGGTTAAGCTTCGTAACCGTCTTGTGTATGATATTACTACTAGACTTGAAAGCTTTAGCTTAAATACAGTAGTAAGTGGCTTTATGGAATACAATAATAAAATGCTTGATATAGCTAAAAAGTCTGGTGGAATAGATCGAAAGACTCTAGAGACTGCTATTATACTACTTGCACCCTTTGTACCTCATGTAAGTCAAGAGTTATGGTCACAGATGGGTCATACAGGCTCAGTATATGACAACACCTGGCCTAGCTATGACAAAGAAAAGATGAAAGATAAGGCAATAGAAATCGCAGTCCAGATAAACGGTAAAACCAAGGGCACCATAATGATAGAAGCAGAGGCTAGCAAGGATCTAGTTCTATCTACTGCAAAGGAAGCCATGGCAGATAAGCTAACTGGAACCATAATTAAGGAAATCTATGTTCCAGGAAAAATCGTGAATATTGTAGTAAAGTAGATATAAAGACATAAGATTCACAAATTAAAGCTTTCTCCCTAACCTGTTGTTATATTAACAATTTAACAGGGGATACTTAGGGGGAAGGCTTTTTCTATAGGCCATATTGTTAATATTATGTTTGGTATCATGTTTAATATTATGTTTAATATTATGTTTGCTATCATGTTTAATATCATATTTAATATCATGATAATATCACATGATAAAAACACTTTAATATTCCCACCAAATATGTTAAAATGCACGTATAAGCAGATTAGTCCAAGTAAAACAGTACATTTTATATGACGTGCTTTTTACGTCATAAATAAATGTAATGTTTTACTTGGATAAGTGCAACGTGAATCGGTTCAGCAAAGCTGAACCTTTGAAAGAGCTCCGCTCTCGAGCTGCTAATCTGCTTAAACCTGAAGCGGAAACATTGGAAAGAGATTGCACATCTTTCTCATATAATAAACGTATATAATCATATACATTATAAATGACATTTATTATAGTAGGGTTTTACGAATACTAATTATATAAGCATAAATAGAGGGGAATGAATATGAAAATTTTGGCTAAATTTATGAAAAAGGATTTATGGAGTATACCGAATCTTCTTTGCTATATTCGCTTCTTATTGATCCCGGTTTTTGTAGTACAATATATTAAAGCCGAGCAACCAGGAGAATATATGCGGGCAGCAGCTGTAGTGCTTGCTTCTGGTCTCACTGATTTTCTAGATGGCTTTATTGCAAGGACCTTCGATATGGTGACAGAATTTGGTAAGCTTATTGATCCAATGGCGGACAAACTAACCCAAGCTGCTCTATTATTTGTACTTATTGTTAAGATAAAATATATGTATCTACTGTTGATTTTATTTGTAGTTATGCAGCTGTTCATGCTTGTAGCAGGCTTGGCAATGCTGAAAAAGGGCAAACGGCTTGATGGGTCAAAATGGTTTGGAAAGGTGTCAACGACTGTATTCTATGCAGTTATGCTGGTATTGGTTGCGCTACCAAAACTAAGACAGACGACGACTAATATTCTTATGCTGATTTGTGGGGCTTTTCTTGCCCTATCGTTTATCTTATATATTAGAGAATATATAAGGATGTATCGCGAGCTAAGGCAGGAGGAAAAAGCTAAAATTGATATCGTATAATATCTTTTGAAGCTAAAGGCTTAGAGTAAATGGTATATTAGCCATATGCTCTAAGCCTTTTATATTGCTATTTTCTATTAGCCATCATCTTTCTTAGCATCTCAAACTGTGCCTTATCCTTTGGGGACATGTTCTTTGTTAGAATTTCAATCATCAACTCGCTTTCATCCTTTGTAAAGCTTAAATTCTGATCCTGTAGCTTTTTATTTGTGCTCATAATAAGTGGAAGTAACTTATCCATAGACTTCCCTTCGGCTTCCTTCATTAACTCTATAAGGATTGCGAGCTTACGGGGATCAATATTATTCATTCTAGCATTATTATTTCGGGAGGAATCAGACATATATTACTCCTTATTTTCATTGGGTTTCTTACTATCATCATATGACATTGAACCAAAAAGCATTCTTAAGTTTTCAAAGGTTTGCATCTGATCAGGAGGTATCATTGACTTTAATTCTTCAAACATATCTTTGTCATTATTGTTAGTATTTGCTATATCATTATTGGATGAATTAGTATTATCTTGCTCCTCAACTAGCTTGCTATCATCCAGATAGGAATCATATGTATTTTCCACTATGATCTCTTCACTGTCAACCTTATCTGTAATCATATTATTGTAGTTATTCATAAATTCTTCAGAATCAAAGTTATCTCCAAATATAGAGGAAAAATCAAAATCCTTAAGGTTATTAAAAAAGCTATTGGTACCATAACTATCAGCTTCCCCATCGCTATCATTATCACCATTAGTATTACCACCACCAAAGCCCTCGAAGCCCTCCATAGCTTTCATAGCTCCCATATAAGTGTTATACATTTCAAACATTCTTTTGGCCTGGAATACATTTAGCATCTTATCTACGAAGGCTTGCTCGTCCTTATTGCACTTTGGCCTTATATTTTTCAATAAGGCCTCCATGTCTGCCTTATCATTATCGAAGCCGCAGGCAGAAATATCATTATTTGTGAAGTTGCGCATGCAAATTATTAGCTCGTAAAGCTTGACAAGCAATTCTAAGGTCAACCTTGATTTTGCATCCACATATGGTAGTGCTGTTTTTAGTAAATCAGCTGTATGTAGTAAACCGTCTTCTGCCATAGCTTCTCCCATTATATATATTCATTATAGTATATTCATTGAAGGTACATTCATGCAAAAGAACCTATAGCTAAATAAAATAAAAGGGGTAAAAGGTTATCAAAAAAATATATCATAGTGATGGGGACGGCGGAGGAATATATATAACCGCTACATTCAGAAAAACAACGTCGCCTACACCGCCGTCTACAGGAGGAACATGGGCACCTATTCTATCACCTGTTCCTACCGTAGTTCCAATACCTACAGGTCCTATTATATAAAAATACGCAGAGATTATTTATTCTGGATAAATGAGGTGGGTATCATCGATATTATATAAGGTCTCGTCAAGATAGCGTTTGGCGTAATGCTTTGCCATGGTAAGGTTCATATCGGAGTAATTACCACAGTTTATAGCAGTTGCCCCAGGTATTTCTCCTTCATAATCACGAATAAATTCAAACATTTCTATGATCAATGGCAATATATCCTTTGAGCTATAATCACCTCCAAGAAGAAGGTAAAAACCAGTGCGACATCCCATAGGGCCAAAATATATAATTTTACTATCGAACTGCTTGTGATTTCTAAGAAAGGTAGCCCCTAGATGTTCAATTGCATGTATTTCGCCAGTTAGCATTACTGGTTCATGGTTTGGCCTAGTTATCCTAAGGTCAAAGCTAGTTATAGTTTCCTGGCCTAATTGATCCTTTCTAGATACATAGACACCCGGTAGTAATTTCATATGATCAATGGTAAAGCTTGCAATTTGCTTCATTATTTAATCATCCTCTCATTAAGTTAAATGGTTGGTTTAATTTTATTGTAACCTCTTTCTATCTCTGTGTCCATATATAATAATTATGAAAATTTCATTAAAATAACTAATATATATTGAAAATTAAGTAAATTTTAGTTATAATTAACATAAGAAAATCGTTTTACCTAAGATACCTATGAAAGGATATGAAAAAGTGGTTACTTTAAAAGAAATTGCTCAATTATGTAATGTTTCTATAACTACTGTATCTAATGTTTTAAACGATAAACCTAAGGTTAGTGAGGAGACAAGGAAAAAGGTTCTTGAGGTAGTAAAAGAGACCGGATATCAGCCGAATTTTTTTGCCCAGGGTATGCGTAAGCAAAAAACTAGAATGATAGGAATAATAGTAGAGGATTTAGATATATTTAGTACATCACCTATAGTAGAAGCTATTATGGCATACTGTGATGATAATAATTATCGAACCTTGCTCGTAAATATGAGGCTCTACGATAAATGGCAGGATACTTGGTACAATAATGAGAAGGATATTCAATCGGTCTTTCAACCAAATATTCAGGAGCTATTATCGATTAAAGTGGATGGTATTATGTATGTGGCAGGACACTGCCGTTATATCAATTACTTCAAGAAGGATTTTGAAGTTCCAGTAATTATTGTATACGCCTTGTCGACTTCAGCCCAGTTTCCTTCTGTTATATTTGATGATGATAAGGGTGGCTATGACATAACAAAGTATTTATTGGCTAAGGGACATCGCAAAATTGGTGTTATAGCAGGTACTCCTGATAATATTCATACTCAAAAAAGGTGCTTTGGATATCAGAGGGCCTTGTTTGAGGAAAACGTGCTTTTTAATCCCAATTGGATAAAGCATGGAGATTGGGAGAGGGGTTCAGGTTATATAAAGGCTGAGAAGCTGGTAAAGGAAGGAGTCACAGCTATATTTTGTATGAATGATCTAATGGCAGCTGGTGCATATGATTATTTATATGAGAACAATATAACCGTAGGTAAAGACATATCCATTGTAGGCTATGATAATAATCAGATATCCGAGTATCTTAGGCCGCAGCTAACTACCAATAACATTCCAATGAAGGAAATTGGTAGAACTGCAGCAGAGTATTTTATTAAATTGATTGAAAATGAAATAGGACCTAATGAAAGGCAAGATGTAATCAAATTAACATGTGACATGGTCATAAGAGATTCTGTTGGAAGTGTTTAGAGGTAAAATGTGATAGACTAGCAACCTGTTGACAGTATAGAAGAGAAGGAGAAAGAGATGAATCTAAATTTTAATACAAAGGTTGAGAGATGGGGCTTATATGAAGTGAGAGTACCCGGTAAAACTGATGGTAATCCCTTCGCAGACTACGAGATTAGGGCGGTTTTTTCAGGAGCCCATGAAAGAAAAGATGTGATAGGCTTCTATGATGGAGATGGTGAATACGTAGTAAGATTTATGCCTTCTTATGAAGGTGAATATACTTTTTCTATTAGTGGAAGCTTCTCAGAGCATAAGTATAGTGGAAACTTTGAAGCTATAGCACCGGAGGCCAATAACAATGGCTATGTACAGGTGTCTAATACATACCATTTTCAATATGCAGATGGTAAACCCTATTACCCTTTAGGTACCACATGTTATGCCTGGGTTCATCAGGATGAGCAGCTACAAGAGCAGACCTTAAATACACTTAAGATTAATGCCTTTAACAAAATAAGATTCTGTATTTTCCCCAAGCATTATGATTATAATTTTGCTGATCCAGTGACTTTTCCTTATGAAGGTACACCCTGCGATATCTCAGATCTCAATAGACACACTATGGCCTTATATACTGAGAGAAAGAGTGGCAATAGCTGGGACTTTAAGAGGTTTAACCCACAACATTTTAAGAATATAGATAAACGAATTGAGCAATTGATGAAAATGGGGATTGAAGCAGATCTTATCTTGTTTCATCCTTATGACCGCTGGGGTTTTGACGGTATGGGAGCAGACGAGGACGATTTTTATGTGAAATACGTTCTGGCCAGGTACTCTGCATATCGGAATGTATGGTGGTCATTAGCCAATGAATATGATTATGTAAAAACTAAAACCATAGATGATTGGGAGCGTATTGCAAAAGTTATATGTGATAATGATGTATATAATAGGCTTCGCTCTATCCATAATGGACCACAATTTTATGACTTTACTAAACCATGGATTACACATTGTAGTTGCCAGGGTACTGATAGATATAAGTCGGTTGAATATACCGATGATATCAGGAAGAAATATAATAAACCCGTTGTATGGGATGAGATATTATATGAAGGAAATATTAATCTAGGTTGGGGTAACATTACAGGTGAAGAGTTGGTCAGACGATTTTGGGAAGCTGCAATGCGGGGTGGATATCCAGGGCATGGAGAGACTCTATTGCAGACCATAGATGAAGCTGTGGATTCTTCTATTCTTTGGTGGTCTCATGGCGGAAAACTACATGGCGAAAGCCCCAGTCGAATTGCTTTCCTGAGCAAGATCCTAGCTGAGATTCCCGATGGCCAGGGCTTAAGATTTATGCCTGAATATTGGGACGCAGTAGTAGGCACCATTGACTCTGCTGATGACAAGGGCAAGGATGTTAATGATTACTATTTATTTTATTTTAGCTTTTTGCGCCCCTTGTATCGGAATCTATACTTTGATGAGGATAGTGAGTTTCAAGTTGATTTAATTGATACATGGAACATGACAATATCAGATCAGGGTGTATTTAAGGGGCATTTTACTATTATAACAGGTGGAAAGCCTTATATGGCTATTCGAGTTCGAAGGCTTCCTTAAGGCCATCAAAATCTAGATAGTCTTCAATAAATTGCTTACGTAGGAGTTCAAGCGGAATGAACTCGTTGTATTTTCCATCTATCTGTATTTTGTCAGGCAATGGTAAATCATATAGATTAAGTTCGGAATGAAGGATATCATATATAAGATTCTCTAGCTCTTCCTTACTTCCCTTAAAAATAACTTCAAGATAAACACAGGTAATCCAAGGCAGCTTACTATTGATTCCTCTATGTCGTAGGGCGTAGTTCAATGTGATTAGCTGCCTTGTTCCAACCCATGGAAAGATAGCATATTTTGTATCTGACAGCGCTGTTACTAGATTTTCTAATATACCACTATTTCGGGTGATATATTGAATTTCATGCAAGCGCTCTTTACAGCGTTCACTAAGATAGGGATATGGATCATTGGACAGCAGTATACTGCGAATCTTTCGTACCAAAACAGTATGCAGTTCATTTTTAAAATCTATATCCCAATCAACAACTGATATTCCAGGTACCCTTTTGACAAATATGACCTTGGATTTTACATTGACATCAACTGTTTCCCAGGTCATTCCTGCTAATGCAAAGCGAACACCGACTGGATAAACCTTATCTACAGTACCGATAGTGCGGTTTTCGTCCTTAACCAGTAGGTATTCAGGAGCAAGAAAAACGGTCAGGAACTTGTGGCTGTTTACTATTTTCTCACCTTCCCTACCAATGATAAGACCGCCATATTCAGTTTTTTGAAGCTGTTCAATGTGTAATAGATGAGTTAACAGTAGTTTATAGTCATCCTGTGATATATTTCTAAAGCAGCCCAGGGTTAGAATATCCTGTGCTAGGGCAGCGGCAGACATTTCCCCATTACTCTTTAAATGGCTCATGGTTTGGTGATATAACAGGTTATATGCATGATTTAGGGGAGGGATAGGTTCCATCCAGTGGTCTTTAATATAGAGTTCAATAATTGCGATAGTTCGGATGAAATCCCAGTTAATTGGACCTAGGGTATCAGCAGAATTTAAAAAGGGACCTCCTGGGGATAGTTATCTTCAAAATCCTTCATAAATAAGGCCTGCTTATAAAAAACTCTTGAGTTATTCTCTTGTGCTTTATGGGCATAATAATATGAATGGCTCCTAAAGGGGGCAGGATATTGTCTTGAGATATCCCTCATTCTATAGAATAGTTCACGGACTTCATCCCGTATAGGAGCTTGGATTTTCTGAGGCTTTAAAATATATTTCCCAACACCCTCAATAGGGCTGGCATCATAGTCAATTTCATAAAACAAACCATCAAGTTGAATATCATTTTTATCTTTATTCATTTTATCTCCCAGCACTTAAAAGAGGTTAATGTGCATAACTTTTTGAATATATTATACAACAACTATAATATTTTTCAACAAATAAGATTAGGCAGAAGCTGTATAAGAACTAATCTTATAACAGATTCTGCCTATCATATTTAGTGATTAAGCCAGCGCTTAGGTATTGTCAAATGAGCTATAAGTATATTTTACTCAATTGTAAGAAGTACTACGGATTTAGGTGGGATACAAGTATATAGCTGGTTGTTTTTCAACTCTACATTAGTAAATGTTTTTACAGTAACTGCCTCAGGCTCTTCAAAGGTATTTCTAGCATTCATTTCCTTAGAAGTTAAAATGGATGCAGAAATTTTACCTGTATTAGCATC
This sequence comes from Clostridiales bacterium, assembly GCA_012519905.1. GTDB lineage: Bacteria > Bacillota > Clostridia > Lachnospirales > Lachnospiraceae > Mobilitalea. The sequence goes on from JAAYPG010000057.1 coordinate 32,741, forward strand.
AACAAGCTCGCAATTAATTTCTACCTCATTGTTGGGATCCAGGTTACAAAGAGAAATATGGATTTTACCCTCTGAATCCATAGAGGATGAAGCGCTAAGCTGGGCTATTTTATCATCACCGTAATGATAATATGTTTCCTCTAATTCTGTTTCAAGTAGTTCAGAGCCCTGATGCACAGAAAACATTTTAAATACATGGTAGGTTGGTGTTAAAATCATTTTATGCTCATCTGTTAATATAACAGATTGTAATACGTTTATCATCTGTGCGATATTAGCCATCTGGATACGGTCGCAGTTATTATTGAAGATATTAAGGTTGATGCCTGCTATTAATGCATCTCTTAATGTGTTCTGCTGGTATAGGAAGCTTGGATTTGTACCAGGCTCCACTTGGTACCAGGCACCCCATTCATCAACTATTAGTCCTATACGCTTATCCTTATCATATTTGTCCATTATTTTAATGTTCTTTTCTATTAATTCTTCCATAAATAAGGTCATCTTCAGTACATCGAACCATTCCTTCTCATTAAAATCTACTGCAGAGCCCTTAGGTAAGCTCCAGTCCAAAGGCATAGTATAATAATGAAGACTTAAGCCATCCATATATTTACCAGCATTTTGCATGAGTACTTCAGTCCATTGATAATCATCAGCATTTGCACCACAAGCTATTTTGTAGAGCTTGTTATCGCCATAATCCTTAAGATAAGTGGCATACCTGCGATACTCATCTGCGTAGTATTCTGGTCTCATCTGTCCGCCACAGCCCCAGTTTTCATTACCAACGGCAAAATATTTTAAATTCCAGGGTTTCTCCCTACCGTTTTTCTTCCTAAGCTTTGTCATAGGAGAATCTCCGTCAGATGCAATATATTCGACCCATTGTTGCATTTCCCTAACAGTACCACTGCCAAGGTTTCCGCTTATATAGGGTTCTGCACCAATTAGCTCGCAAAACTCCAAGAACTCATGAGTACCGAAATGATTATTTTCTGTAACGCCACCCCAGTTAGTGTTAATCATAGAAGGGCGTTCTTCATAGGGGCCAATACCCTCCATCCAATGGTAATTATCTGCAAAGCATCCACCGGGCCATCTTAGAATAGGTATCTTCATTTCTTTTAAGGCGTCAATTACATCTTTTCTTATCCCGTTTATATTGGGAATTGTGGATTCCTTGCCCACCCAGATACCTTCGTAGATACAACGGCCTAAATGCTCAGCAAAATGACCATAGATATTCTTGTTGATAATTCCCTTTTTAATCCCAGCTTTAACCTTCATTTTAACCATAAGAGTATCCTTTCTTCTGTTTATATTTATATCATCAGTGGGGATGCCCCCTGGTGATAATATAGCCTTCGGCGCTTAACTATACAAGTGCCTACTTGATTTTATTCTAGCATATTATGCATGAATTACAATGTTTTTCATTAAAAAGGAAAAACGATTAACTAATATCTAAAGTTTACCTTTTAAAAATAGATTTATAACTTTCAATTTAAAAGAAAAAGATGAACATTTTAAACAAATACTATTGACATAAAAATTGGGTTTAGGTATAATATTACCAAATAAAACGATTTACGTAACGTGTTTTTGTTCAGACAGTATATATTATGCTAACTTGGAAGATTAGATTTGTATAAGGGAGGCCACGTATTGTGAACAATTCAATGAGTAAACGAAAAAAAAGACAAGGATATAAAGAGTTTATGCTAATTTTACCATTTATTATCCTGGTATTAATATTCTCTTATTATCCTCTATACGGATGGATATATTCCTTCTTTGATTATCAACCACCATTGCCTTTTTCTTGGGACTCTTTTGTAGGATTAAAATGGTTTAGGGTGCTATTCCAGAACAAATCCTACGTTAAGCAGACTTTACAGGTACTTAAAAACACCTTTGCCATGAGTGGTATTTCATTTGCATTTTCTTGGCTCCCTATGTTTTTTGCCATCTTTCTTAATGAGATTAAGAATGTACGTTATCGTAAGTTTGTTCAGACAGCTACAACCCTGCCTAACTTCATCAGCTGGGTGCTAGTGTATTCCGTAGCCTTTCTGCTTATGAGCAACAACGGTATGTTCAACTCTCTAGCAATGGATTGGGGCATTATAGACAAGCCTATTGATTTCTTAAAATCAAATGAACATATATGGTTTAAGATGTGGGTATGGCTTACATGGAAGAATCTTGGATGGGCAGCCATCATGTATATCGCGGCCATATCAGGTATTGATGCTGAAC
>JAAYPG010000058.1 GCA_012519905.1 Clostridiales bacterium
AGCGTGCTTTCCTTATCTGGAATGACTGGCAGCAAGGCTTCTGGAACACAACAGATCGTGGTAACGCTGGCGAGAACTACATGATGGCTCCTATAAATGATATGAGTATCTATCAGCCATCTGATCCATTCTTTGGTAGTGGTAGAGCTTTCGCAGTTGGTACTAAGGATCCTGAAAGACAAAAGAGAGTTATGATGCTCTTAGATTGGATGTCCAGTCCTGAAGGACTTGAAACCGTCCATGGTGGTATCAAAGGATTTACCTATGAAGATGCAGCTGATGGCAATGGCTATGTTCGTACAGAAATTGGTGAAATCGCTCTTATGGACAACTCTCCTGTTCCTGAAGAGTTTGGTGGCGGCTTCTATGCTGACGGAATGCTTCAGATCAACCAATGGACTGTTGCAGGTTGGGCTATTAATCCAAAGACTGGTTACACCTATGTAGCTAATGGATGGCCTGCTGAAGTTGAGAAGGCACAGACAACTACAACAAGAGAATGGTCTGAGCGTTTTGATGCTGCAGATCCTGTTGACTACTTAGTTAAGAACAACAAAGTTGCTGTAGTACCATTTGTAAATGTTAACCTTGCTCCTGACCCCACAGATATAGCTTTAATCAGAAGTAACTGTGGTACATTAGTAAAGGACGCTTCCTGGAAGATGGTATTTGCTAAGGATCAAGCTGAGTTTGATGCTATCTGGAATACACTTAAGGAAGATCTAGAAGGATTTGATTGGCAACAGCTTGTAGAATTTGATAGAGATAAATATCAGGTTCTTGTTGATGAAAGAGCAAAGGCGTTAGCTGCAAATTAACTATTAAGGTTATTTGACCTAATAAAACTAAAAGGGGCGCCTAGTGGCGCTCCTTTTTATATAACTAGATAAAAGCGTACTGCTAGGGATTTAATCTAGATATGTATGTAATGGGGAACTATAAACTATATTTTAAGCTTATAGAAATGGAGATGTATATGAGAGATTTAACTAGTCGATTACCAAATGGGGAAAACTTTATTAGTTGGGAAACAACACCAAGCTATCATCAGGAATTACATGTTGCTACTAATCATCCCAATGCTTCTGATGATAATGATGGTCATAAGGACCGTCCCTTTAAGACAATTAATGCTGCTGCTTCCAAAGCTGTAGCAGGTACAAGAGTTCTTATCCATGAAGGAACCTATCGGGAGTGTGTTCGCCCAGCCTATGGCGGAACCAGTCCAGAGCAGATGGTAGCATATGAAAATTATGAGGATGATACAGTTATAATTAAAGCCTCTGAGCTTGCTACTAGTTTTAATAAAAGTGAAGGATGGAGAATAAATGCACAGCCTTGGGGAGCACCGGCGGATGATTCTATCCAAATCTGGCAGACAAAACTAGACCCAGATGTATTTCGTGGCTATAATCCCTTCTGTGCGGTTAACATCTTACATGACCGATTATTTATAGAATATGATAAGACAGATATGACCAGTTATTTAAATCGTCGAGGAATGGTATTTTGCGATGGAAAGCCCTTAGTTCAGGTTCCCTTATACAACCATATGTCTAAAATACCTGGTTCCTATTGGGTAGAGGCCAATGGTCAGACGATACATTTTAGACTAGAGAATGATGCGGATCCTCATGATCACGTGATAGAGCTTACCTGCCGCGAGCAATGCTTTGCACCTGAAGTGCCCTTCCTATCCTATATTAAAGTCAAAGGTCTTATCTGTGCCCATGCTGCCACTGGAGCTCCTGTTCCACAGAGAGGCTCAATATCCGCCTATCGTGGCCATCACTGGATTATAGAGGATTGTACCATCGATTGGTCCAATGGTGTAGGAATTGATATAGGTAACGAATGCTGGCATCATACCATAGATCCAGAGCAGATCTTAGGCTATAGTATCATTCGTGGATGCAAAATATTCAATGTAGGAGTATGTGCTATAGCTGCTATGTTCGTGAATAACATTCTTGTAGAGGACAATCTTATTCAAGGAACAGGATGGCAAAAGATGGAGCTTTCCTGGGAGGCAGGAGGACTCAAAGCGCATAATTGTCACAATAGTCTCATTCGAAGAAATATATTTACAAAGACAATTCGTTGCGACCACCTTTGGCTTGATGTACACAATGTAAACAACCGTATAACATCAAACCTCTTCTTAGATGGTATTGAGCAAAGAGAGGCAATATTTATAGAGTGTACAAGAGAAGGTGTTAACTTAATTGACAACAATATCTTCTGGAATATAGAAGGTCGTTACGACTCCTCCTTGCTAAAGGATGAACCAGGCTCCTCTGGATGGTATAAGATGGAGGATGACAGTCCTATAAATGGCTATGCTATATATGGTGAGGGCACAGATCGTCTTAGAATCGCTCATAACTTTATAGGTAATTGTCAAGGTGCTGGCTATTTCGCAAAAACAGTGTCATTTAGAATAGATATTGGTACACGGGGAGGAACCTCTCGTGATGCACATATTTATAATAATATATTTTACGATTGTAAAAAGGCTGCCATACGGTTCCCTACTGATAAAAATAAAGCTGATGGCAATTTATATCTTAATATGCCTGGTGGATATCTTAGAGTATGCTATCCCGCTCCTGAAGTATGTCTTGACCTACCATCTTGGCAGGAATTTTATGGCTTCGACGAGAATGCTGCAGATGGAAAGCTAGATATTTCAATAGATACTGACAACTTCTTTATGACAATAAAAAAGGCTAAACCAGAGCATCAACATCCTTTCTTCAAAGAAAGGCCTGAATTTGTTAAAAAGATTGAAGATATTCCTGAGGTACCTTCCTACGAATTGGTATCAAATGATTTCTTTGGAAATCAAGTAGATAGCAATAAGAGACTTCCAGGGCCCTTCACACAGCTTACTGATTCACTAATAATCAATATTGATCCTAGATTAAAAAAATAATTATGAGGAGGATTTTATATGAACAAAAAAAAGCAGGGTTTTAATCCATATTTACCTTCATGGGAGTATACTCCTGATGTAGAGCCTTATGTTTTTAATAACAGAGTTTATACCTACGGCTCTCATGACCGTTTTAATGGCTACGCTTATTGCTTAAACGATTATGTGTGTTGGTCAGCTCCCGAAGATGATCTAAGCGATTGGCGTTATGAAGGTGTTATCCTTAAGGCTACTGATGTTGAGGGTAATGCTGACAGAGATAGCTGCCTATATGCACCGGATGTAACACAGGGACCTGATGGTAGATACTATCTTTATTATGTTGATAGTAAACGCTCTATTGTATCTGTTGCTGTAAGCGATACACCCGCAGGCTATTATAATTTCCATGGCTATGTTCGTTATAAGGATGGTACAATCTATGGGACCAGAGAGGGTGATGAGCCACAGTTTGATCCAGCGGTTCTTACTGAGGGTGATAAAACATACCTCTATACCGGTTTCTGTGGAAAAGGTGACAAATCAAGAAGTGGTGCATGGGCTACAGTTCTTGATTCAGATATGCTCACAATAATTGAGGATCCTGTAATTGTTGCACCAAGTGAGCCCTATAGTAAGGGCACAGGCTTTGAAGGATTTGAATTCTTCGAGGCTCCATCCATAAGAAAGCATAATGATACCTATTACTTCGTCTACTCTTCTATTTCAATGCATGAGCTATGCTATGCAACCAGTAAGCATCCTACAAAGGGCTTTACTTACCGCGGAGTAATCGTAAGTAACTGTGATTTACACATTGACACATATAAGCCAGCTAATAAGCCTATGTTCTATGGTGCTAATAATCACGGAAGTATTGTATGTATTAAAGATCAGTGGTATATATTCTATCACAGACACACCAACGGTACTAACTATAGCAGACAGGCATGTATGGAGAAAATAACAATTCTGCCAGATGGAACAATCCCTCAGGTAGAAATGACCTCATGCGGTTCAAATAATGGACCTTTAAGGGGTTCTGGTGAATATGCTACCTATATTGCATGTAATCTATTCTGCGATGAAGAATCAATGTATACTGACTTTACAGGTGCATGGATGGATAATCAATTTCCAAAAATCACACAAGATGGTAGAGATGGTGATGAGGAAATAGGTTATATTCAAAACATGAAGGAATCAGCAACAGCTGGATTTAAGTACTTTGATTTCAAGGATACTAAGCTTGTTAAGATAAGAACCCGTGGATATGCAAAGGGTGAGTTTGAGGTTAGAACAAGCTGGGATGGACCTGTTTTAGGAACTATACCTATCGCATTCTCTAATGTATGGAAGGACTATGATTGCAATATAAGTATTCCTGATGGAGTCAATTCTTTATACTTTACTTATAGGGGATCAGGTAGCGCCAGCTTTGCTTCCTTTACACTAGAATAATATTTGGTAGAGTTGAAAAAAATATCCTATTATGACATAAAAATGAACTAAATTGTTCACAAATTGTCTATAATATATCCATACTTTGAACATATATATGACCTATACTATATATAGAAGAGTTAAATATATTTTTTCACTCTCCTCCTCCCTACTTATAAATATAGATTTGAGGGTGTCCGGCCAGCCAGCCAGACACCCTCTTTCATTTTTCTTTTTAACTTTTTGATTAACTTATTCGATTTACTTTTTTGATTTACTTTTTTATTGAAGGACTTTCAACTTTTTTCTCAATTAATTTATATTCTTTTTATAAATCATTCACAAAATAGTCACATCTCCTTTGTATACTATAACCATAGACAGTGATAAAACACTTTCTACTCCCACCCTATTATACGCTATGGTAAACTAACACCCCTGTTGTTTACCGAAAAACGCCGGCTTATGCCGGCGTTTTTCTATTCTATATTTTCTATTATTTTATAGGATTACTTATAATCATACTGTCCCGTCCAAGTTTTTCTCTAAGTCCATAGGAAGCTTAGATATTCGAACCTGACCAATCATTTTATTCATAGTTTCAAGAATATCGAATTGATAGCCAGCATAACTTAAGGTGGCTTTTTCTCCATCAGCAGGAATTCTGTCCAGAATGGATATTAATAACCCATTTAAGGTATCAAAGTCATTATGATCTATCATTATATTAAGCTCGTCTTCTAAATCCTCTAAGCTAATTGATCCTTTCACCACATAGGAATCATTATCAACCGATATAATCATCTTCTCTTCTTTATCGTACTCATCCTGAATATTACCTACTATCTCCTCTAGAAAATCCTCCATGGCTACCAATCCTGCAGTTTGCCCATACTCGTCAATAACAATGGCCATATGGATATTCTTTGATTGCATCTCATGGAATAATAGGTTAACACTCTGGGTGTCAGGTACAAAAAAGGGTTCTCTTGCAATATCTTGTAAAGTCTTTTTCTTCTTGTCTGGAGATATGTAAGCTGAGGCCACATCCTTTAAGTGCAATATACCCACAATATTATCGAGATTATCCTCATATAAGGGATATCTAGAATAATTTTCAGAAAGCATGAATTTTAATGCTTCCTCCAATGATAGATCCGCATCTACAGCTATGATACGTTTCTTATGAGTCATTATATCTTCTACTTCCTTATCATCAAGCTCAATAATATTAGATATCATCTCAGCCTTACCAGCATCCAAAACACCTTGCTCATGGCCTTCATTTACCATTGATATAATCTCTTCCTCAATCTCATTAACCTGCATTTTTTTAGGATTAATCCTAAATATTCTTAAAAAAAGATTTAAGGCTATTTCAAGTAAACAACTTAATGGACTAAATATTAAGCAAGTAAATCGTATAAGTCCAAAAAATCCAAAACTAAACCTATCTGAATATTTTATTGCAAGCTTCTTAGGTAAAATCATTCCAAATATAACCATTAAGAAAATCAATAAAGCTATAGATAAAATAGTATATAAGGATAGTAAAATCTGTAGAGAAGCCTCCGAAGACTCAATTATAGAATAAAAGCCTAAATTGGGTATAAGCCCATTAATATAATATATCCCTATAGCTACTGCTATACTTATTAAGAGCATATCCATAGTATTTTGATATTTCGTATCAGAACCTATTAGCTTTATAAGAGCTTCTGTATTTTTGCTACTTCCTTCTGCTTTTTTTCTTATGGTGTTTTCATTAATAAATTCTAGCGTATATTTCATGCCAGATATTATTGCCATTATAAGGATGAGCAGTAATGTTATTACTATTCCCCATAAAGGATTATCACTTTCCATTGTAAGAATTATCCCTTCCTTCTCTTATTAAAATAATATATGTCTAAAATATGTATCTAAAGATAAACTAATAATCAGGGCCTTATCAATTTTCTTTAATACATCACGGTCCAAATGACACACTTTTTCCTTAAGTCTGGATTTGTCAATGGTTCTAACCTGTTCCAATAAAATAACTGAGTCTTTTACAATTCCATATTTATCCGCATCCAACTCCACATGGGTAGGCAGCTTGGCCTTATTCATCTTTGAAGTAATAGCTGCACATATTACAGTAGGACTATGCTTATTGCCAGTATCATTTTGTACTATCAATACCGGCCTAATACCTCCCTGTTCAGAGCCGATTACGGGTCTTAAATCCGCATAAAAGATATCTCCTCTTTTTATTACCACTTTACTCACACTCCA
>JAAYPG010000059.1 GCA_012519905.1 Clostridiales bacterium
ACCCAAAAGAATCAACCTAGAAGAGTTCGTTGAAATTTCATATAGTGGCTATGACGAATATGCTACTGCAAGCGCATATCTAGATGAAGATCGTCTATATACAGAAATTATGGAATTAATAGGGACGAAGAAAACCAAAAAAAGAAGTCTTAAAGATCTTAAAAATATAGACAGCTTAGAAGCCCTATTTAGTTCTTCATCGCTTATATCTGATTATTATGGAATCGAGAATTGCGTTGATTCTATTAATTTAGAAGTTACTCCAAGCGATAAATTATCAAATGGAGATACCATTACTGTAAACATAACTTATGATAATAAATTAGCAAAAGAGCTTAAGATAAAATTTACAGGGAAGAAAGTATCAGAAAAAGTCGAGAATCTTGAAGCTGTAACAAAGATTGATCCTTTTGAGGACATAATAGTATCATTTTCAGGTACCTCTCCATATGGATATATGGATTATTACTATGAAGGCGATAACCAATATATTAATTCACTTTACTTTAATATAGACCACAGAGATAACTTAAAAAATGGAGATACTGTAACACTTTCATTAGATGCTTCAGATGAAAACACCTTACGCAGAGGATATGTTTTTACTACAAAGGAAAAACAGTATGTAGTCGAAGGACTTGAAGAGTACATAGAAAATTATGCTGATTTATCTTCTGATTTCATAGAAAATCTAAAAGCTGAGGCTGTTGATACCATATATGCATATTCTGCAAACGAATATAATAAAGAGTCCAGCTTAAGCGACTTGACTTATTCTGGATATATATTTAATAGGGTCAAGTCAGATTCCGGCTATTATAATAACCATAATGAAATCTATATAATTTACAGCAGCATAGCAACTCACTCTGAAGGGAAATATAGTTCATCAAAGGTATATTTTCCGGTTAAGTTCAGCAATATCTTAAAAAATGGAGATAACATCTACTACACTAGCAATGACAACATCTTTGGAAAATCATATTTTGATAACTCTTGGTCATATTATACAAAAGGATATATTAATCCTTTGATTTGCTATCAAGAACTGGTCGAAGCAAACCGTGAAAATTACGTAATAGAATGTGGAGACGGTTTCGAAGACTACGCCGAGCAGAAAACAATTTCATCACTAAATGATCTAAGCAAGGATTTTAGAGATAAACTTGCAGAAGATACTAAGGACTTTATTGAAAGTTATGCAGCTAAGGATTATAGCGATGATTCTCACATGAAAGACCTGTCTCTGATGGGCGAATATTTATTGATTGCAAAAAACCAAGGAATGGATTTTGTGAAAAACAACAAATATATTCTTGTTTATTCTGCAACCGTTTACAATGATAATGACCGTTTTGAGCCCTCTACAATTTATTTCCCTGTAGAATATGACGGTATCGTAAAACTGCCAAATGAGGAATATATGATTACCGCTAACATAGGTATGTTAGGATATACATATATAGGAAACTCAAGTTACAGAAGCAAGGGATATAGTGATGGAGTGGAAATGTTCAAAAAATTAGTTACCGCCAATCGTGATTTATATACCTATGAAGTATCTGATGGACTTAAAGAATTTGGCGAGTAGTTACAAGCAAATACAAGAATAAATACTATACACTAGAAAAAACCCGTAAATAATTTGTCATCATATGATGATAATTATTTACGGGTAAGTTATATATTCAGATGCTATTGTGAATTGATAATCCTATCCAGTGCACTTTCAATTTCTTCCTGGGATACAGCACCAGCAAGAGAGTACTTTTCATTAATTATTAGAGTTGGTACCACGTTAATACCATACCTTTCGGCAAGTTCTAAGTCCGCTAATACAGCTTTTTCTGTTTCATTATCTTCAAATTTTGCTTTCCAATCTGAGAAGTTGATATTCGTTTCTTTTACCGCTTCTTCCAATACGGTTATATCTTCAATATTCTTGCTTTCAACAAACAATTTGTGCTGTATTCGGTCAAACACATCCCAGTACATAGCCTCTCCAGCAACAAGACCTGCAGCCTTCGCTACCTTAAGGGCCGGTTTGGATATAGGAAAATTGAAATCTGTTTTGTACATTCCTTCAATATTAAACCGGTGTTCATCATCATTCTTATTTGCCGCAGCCCAATGATTTAATACTTCAGGTTTTACAGCTTCCCGTGAACCAAAGTCTCTTATAAAACTCTCTTCTTCCCATGCCAAGGCAAATGAACGATGGATTATATCAAGATTGTTATATTTCTTCGAAATACGACGCATTCTTGCTGACATAGGAAAACAAAAACTACATATAGCATCATGGAAAAACTCTATTTTAATCATTTCTATTTCCTCCATATTATATTTTAGTCAATAGTATATACCTAGGATGCTCTTGTAGTCTCTTCTGCTATCTAAGGCAATACATTCCCAGCTGCACGATAAATATCATACCATTCTTTACGTGTCAAATAGACCTCTGCCGCCTTAATGCAGTCTTTTAAGCGCTCAATGTTCATGGTTCCAGTTACAGGTTGCATCTTTGCGGGATGACGAAGTATCCAGGCCAACGCAATAGTGGTATTGCTAACTCCATAGTTATTAGCAATTTCATTTATTTTAGCATTTAGCTGTGGAAACTTATCATTATCCAAAAACACTCCTTCAAAGAATCCATATTGGAAAGGCGACCACGGTTGTATAGTGATATCCTTCAGTCGGCAGAAATCTAATACACTGCCATCACGATTGATGGCGGCCTCATCCTGCATATTTACATGGATTCCTGAGGAAATCATATTAGCGTTAGTAATACTAAACTGTAACTGATTAGCAACAATTGGCTGATTCAACAATTTTTCAAGTAGTTGAATTTGCATGGGGTTCTGATTTGATACACCAAAATTACGTACTTTTCCACTATTAAAAAGCTCGTCAAATGCCTCTGCAACCTCCTCAGGTTCAACTAGTGCATCCGGACGGTGCAGGAGTAGCACATCCAAATAATCGGTCTTTAACCGTTTCAGAATACCATCCACCGATTTCAAAATATGTTCTTTAGAGAAGTCAAACATACCCTCCCTGATACCACATTTGGATTGTAGGATTATTTTCTCACGTACTGTACTGTTCATCTGTATTGCTTCTGAAAATATTTCCTCACATACTCCTCCGCCATAGATATCAGCATGGTCGAAGAAATTAGCTCCTCCTTCTAAAGCCGTCTGAATAAAGCGCTCAGCCTCCTGCTTACTTAATCCATTTATACGCATGCAACCAACCGCTATAACCGGCACCTGTAAGTCTGATTGACCCAATTTAATATATTTCATCTTATTCATCCTCCTTGATAGTGTAATGCTATTAAATGTGACAATTAATCTAATTTCTCTGAAATAATATCAGAATATGTTGCCTGATTCTTTTTTAGCCAGGTATTGGCATATGAACAGGATGCAGTAGCCTTTAAACCTTTTTGTCTTAAATGTTCAGCAAGTAGCTTTAACATAACTCCTGCTATACCCTGTCCCCTTAATACGGGATTAACATAAGTATGATTAATATCTACTTCATCATCTCCTATAAAAGCAAAGGTTACCTCAGCCATTAATTCATTTTCATTGTTAATGCTATATATACGTTCATCCTCATAATTCCACTTCATAATAATTACCTCACTCGTATAATATCTTTAGATACTAAGATTTATACTTTCCTTTCTTTAAATTTTATATAATCAATATCAATCGGCTAGGTTAAACCCATGATATAATTGTCTTAGTGTCAATCAGGTAATAGTTCTTTTACCTCCTGTTGAACCAGTAATGGTTGCTTCATTGAAAGTCTGTTCCCCTGACATGGAAGT
>JAAYPG010000060.1 GCA_012519905.1 Clostridiales bacterium
ACCAAAAAGGATGTTTCTAGGAAGATTTGGCGGAGATGAGTTCATAGGTATTTTAAAAGATACATCGGAGAAAGAGGTAAATATATTTATTAAAACACTTTTAGATAATACAGAAGAACATAATGATCCTCCTGTGGCTTTGGATATTCAGGTAATTATGCCAGGTTCTTTAAAATGAAGGTATGAATGACACCATCCCAATTTCGAAAAAATATAAAATCATAGTTATGCACTCTTATAATCAGTTTTATCCCTTTATTTGAGCAAATTGCACAACAATTCCTCGGTGGGCGGACACATGATGGCTACAGAAAATACTTTTTTAATTTTTTTTGAAGTTTTTGTTGCAATTTAAAAATTATTATATTACAATGATACTCAAATTCTTGAAAGGGAAAATAAGAAGGAATAAGGATGGTGCAAAATGTCATTAACATTATCTAAGAAGGCAATGGCTGTTAAGCCTTCATCTACACTAACTATTACTGCAAAGGCCAACGAAATGAAGGCAAATGGAATTGATGTTGTTGGTTTTGGGGCAGGGGAGCCTGATTTTAATACTCCTGATAATATCTGCCAGGCTGCTATAAAGGCTATGAATAACGGGTTTACAAAATACACACCTGTTTCAGGTACCTTAGAGCTTCGTAAGGCTATTTGCGAAAAGCTTAGTAAGTTCAATAATATTAACTATGAACCTGATCAAATTGTAGTAAGTAACGGAGGAAAGCATTCCTTAACCAATATATTTTCAGCAATACTAAATCCGGGAGACGAGGTGATAATACCTTCACCTTATTGGCTAAGCTATCCTGAAATTGTGAGACTTGCTGATGGTATTCCTGTATATGTTAGGGCAGAAAAATCTCAAAATTATAAAATATCTGCCGAGCAGCTTGAGAACGCCTGTACAGAAAAGACCAAGGCATTGATATTAAACTCACCAAACAATCCCTCTGGTATGGTTTATACAAGAGAGGAACTAGAGGCTATTGCTAAGGTAGCAGTAGAAAAGGACTTTTATGTTGTCGCTGACGAGATGTATGAGCATCTTATCTATGGCGGTCAAGAACATATCAGCATAGCATCCCTAAATGATGATATATATAAGAGAACTATAACCTGTAGTGGTGTATCCAAGAGTTACTCTATGACCGGCTGGAGAATTGGTTATACCGGATCATCTAAAGAACTTGCAAAACTGATGACTAGCGTACAAAGCCATCAGACCTCTAATCCTAACTCAATCGCGCAGAAGGCAGCATATGAGGCAATCACAGGTCCTCAGGAGACCGTCTACTCTATGAGAGATGAATTTGAGAAAAGACTTAATTATATGGTAGAGCGCATTGAGAAAATGAAATATATATCTGTCCTTAAGCCCCAAGGAGCCTTTTATGTATTTGCAGATATCAGTCAAACCTTTGAAAAATCATATAAAGGACAGAAGATATCTAATGTAGATACATTAGCAAAGATACTAATTGAAGATTATCAGGTTGCAGTCATATCCTGTGATGATTTTGGATTTGATGACCATATACGTCTTTCATATGCTATATCTCTTGAGGAGATTGAGAAGGGACTAAATAGAATAGAGGCCTTTCTTAATGATATTAGCTAAGGAAATGATATAGACAAAAGAATAAAAATTTTAGGTAGTATTTTAAAAACATTATTAAAATACTACCTATTTTTTGGGTTTTATGTTACAATTTTATTAATTATGTTTTTACTATAAATTATTTTCTACTTTATGTACTTATTACTTGTATTTAAAACAGATGAAATATAGATATGAAAGAGGTAAGCTATGGCTTTATTTGGATTTATTGGTGTAGGAAATATGGGCTCGGCCTTACTTAAGGCTTCCTATAAGGTCTTTGGCAAGGAGGATCTTATTTATTATGATGCTTCAAAGGATAACTGTGCTTCGATAATGAAGCAGCTTGGTATATCAGCCGAGGGTAGCAATATAGCAGTCATTTGTAATTGCAAGTATCTTGTTCTGGCAATAAAGCCTCAGCAATTTCTTGATGTCTTAGAAGAGATTAAAAGATATATTACTCCAGAGCATATAATTATATCCATAGCTGCTGGAGTAACTATCAAATCCATTAAGTCTGCTCTAGGAGCAAGGACTAGAGTTGTAAGGGCCATGCCAAATACTCCTGCTCTGATTTTTAAAGGCTCTACAGGCATCAGCTTTTCCTCTGATACTTTCCATGAAATGGAGAAAAGCCATCTAGATAGCTTCTTTAGCTCCTTTGGACAATATGATGTATTCAATGAGAACTTGATGGATGCAGTAACCTGTGCCAGTGGAAGCTCACCAGCATATGTATATACCTTTATAGAGGCCCTGGCTGACAGTGTAGTAAGCCTTGGGATATCTAGAGATAAAGCATATAGTCTAGTGGCCCAGACTGTTATGGGAGCGGCCTCGATGGTTCTAGAGACAGGGGAACACCCTGGTCTACTAAAGGACAAGGTATGCTCGCCGGCTGGAACAACCATAGCAGCCGTAAAGGCTCTAGAGGAGAACGGATTTAGAAATGCTATTATGAAAGCAACTGACGCCTGCTACAGAAGGGCTAAGGAGTTAGCTGAAGATTAATCTTTGGAGGCAAGAATGGATCAATTTAAAAGAATAAAGAGGGAGCAATCCTATAAGGGGAGATTAATAGATTTTTATAATGATACACTTTTAATAAATAATGAGAAGGAAGTAGTATTTGACTTTATAGATCATAAAGGGGCATCAGCAATGATACCTGTAGATAAGGATGGATATATCCTGATGGTTCATCAGTATAGGAATGCAATTGATAGCTATACAATTGAGATTCCTGCAGGGGGACTTAATCCTGGAGAGGACAGTCTTATGTGTGCTGTAAGAGAATGTGAGGAGGAGACTGGCTATAAGGCTAACAATGTTAAGCATTTAATTGATCTTCATACAACTGTAGCATTTAGTAATGAGCTTATTAGAATTTATTATTCAAATGACCTAATCCCAACACAGCAAAATCTTGATGAGGATGAATTTATGGATGTTAAAAGGTATTCTCTAGATGAATTAATATCAATGATCTATACAGGTAAAATTACAGATTCTAAGACTATTGCAGGCCTACTGGCATACTCACATAAGATTCAATCATCAGAACAAGCCTAACCTATAACTTGTTCTATTTTTAAAATTCTGTCATATTAATCTATTGACAATAAAATGGAAATCCTTATGATTTTCTTTCTTTGTCAAATAAGAGATAAGGCGGGATGAGTTATCAAACATATCAGATACAAATTGCAAAAACTTAATATATTTCAGGCATCAATACTCCTCATAATTATTGGATTGTTTTTTGGCGTATTATCTGCCAATATGTTCAGAGCCTTCTATTATGATAAAATGATGAGCTATCATAATATTATATTTTCTGAGATTGTCAGAGAAAATATTAATTACTCAGGCCTATTCATATATATACTGGGCAAAAATTTTAGAGAGTTTCTTGTATTTTGGTTACTTTCAATAACGATATTGGGTATTCCATATATGATTCTAAAGATAATCACCTTTGGATTCTCAACCGGTTTTTTTATATCTGCAATCGCAATGCAGTATGGATTTAAGGGTATTTTACTTATTCTTTCATATAAATTTCCCCATGGCATCATATATCTGCCAATTATTATGCTATGCATACACAAAGGCTATAACCTAACTAGAACTATATATCATGACAATAGAGACTATATGGGGACAATCACAAGACAATTAAAATCGTATTTGCTCTTATTTGTTTTCTTGTCCATTCTTTTAGTATTAGGAAGTTTTCTAGAAGCATATGCTGGCTCCTTTATACTAAAGAAAACACTTGGATTTATAACATAAAAACATTTTAATACTATCGAGGAGGTAAAACCTCCGTTGTAAGTATCTATTATCTTAATACTATCGAGGAGGTAAAACCTCCGTTGTAAGTATCTATTATCTTAATACTATCGAGGAGGTAAAACCTCCGTTGTAAGTATCTATTATCTTAATACTATCGAGGAG
>JAAYPG010000061.1 GCA_012519905.1 Clostridiales bacterium
AGGAAAAATAAATATTTAAATGAAAAAATATTATACAGGTTCTTGACTTAATATTAAGTAAATAGTAGAATAAACATATTGTGTTAAGTGCCTGTAGCTCAGCAGGATAGAGCGTCCGCCTCCTAAGCGGAAGGCCGTGGGTTCGAATCCCGCTAGGCACGTTAGAATGATAGGGATGTTTCTAAATTATATTATTTAGAAACATCCTTTTTTATGAAATAAGAAAGTTAGGAATCTACTTTACAAAAACTTTACACAAATTAAACAGTATCATGGTGTATTGGCTGAATAAACTATGATATTTTTTTATTGTAAAGAAAAAATTATTCAAATGAAAGAGAGTGATTATAGTATGAAGAAAATTATAAGTAGATTATCAGTATTAACAGTAATACTTATGCTTGTAGGTGTATTAGCTGCCTGTAGTAAGAACAATGAAGTAACTAATAACAATAAGACATCTCATGGAGCAAATAAGATAGAAGATGGAAAATTAAGTGGAACCTTAACCATATCAGGGTCAACCTCCATGGAGAAGCTAGCAAACATAGCTATAGAGGCATTTATGCTTAAATATCCTGATGTTATGGCTTCAGCTGAGTTTGTAGGATCTAGCACAGGTGTTGAGCAAGTTATAGCTAGAGCAGTAGATATCGGAAATGCATCCAGAAATCTTAAGGATAGTGAAAAGGAAGCAGGAGCGGTAGAGAATATCATAGCAATAGACGGTATAGCCGTTATTGTTGATAAGTCTAATACAGTAGTTGATTTAACAAAGGAACAGTTGATATCTATATACACTGGGGAAATTAATAACTGGAGCGAACTAGGTGGATCAGACCAGCCAATAGTAGTTGTAGGTCGTGAGTCGGGATCAGGTACAAGAGGAGCATTTGAAGAAATCCTTGGTATTGAAGATCAAGCAGCATATGCTAATGAAATTAACAGTACCGGTGGAGTAATGGCAAAGGTTGCATCTACACCAGGAGCTATAGGATATGTATCTCTTGATATTTTGGACGACACAGTAGCTACAGTTAAGTTAGAAGGGGTATCTCCTACAATCGATAGTATTAAGACGGGGGACTATTTCTTAAGCAGGCCATTCGTAATGGCTACCCTTGGGGAAATCTCCGAAAAGAATGATATTGTGCAGGCGTTCTTTAATTTCTTAAAATCTGCAGAGGGTAAGGAGCTAATTGAAAAGGTTGGCTTAATTGCTGCTGACTAGTAAGAAGGAGTTGCTATGAATAAAACCAGCTATTCTATAATTGGGAGTAATAGAACAAAAAAGACAGTTGAGAAGACTGCAAGTATAATATTTACTATATGTGCTTTCTTTGGAGTACTCGCAGTCTTTTCTATCTCTATATATATGATAACTAGCGGTACACCTGCTATATTTGAGGTTGGACTAAAGGACATAATTTTCGGGACTATATGGAAACCTAATGCCGCAAACCCCTCATATGGGATTTTATATGTAATTTTAACCTCAATAGTAGGTACCTTTATGGCAATACTAATTGGTGTTCCCATTGGTGTAATGACAGCAATTTTTTTGGCAGAAACAGCACCTAAGCCCTTAGCGGCAATAGTAAAGCCAGCAGTAGAGTTACTTGCTGGCATACCATCGGTTATCTATGGCTTACTGGGTGTTCTGATACTTAATCCATTAATGTACAAGATAGAACTAGCAATATTTAAGGATTCCCCAGATCATCAATTTACTGGCGGATCAAATTTGCTATCTGCCGTTATTGTCCTAGCTATAATGATATTACCAACAGTTATTAGTATAAGCGAATCAGCAATCAGAGCCGTACAAAAGGATTATAAGCATGCTTCTTTAGCTTTGGGAGCAACCCATATTCAGACCATATTTAAAGTTATACTGCCAGCGGCTAAATCAGGCATAGTAACCGCAATTGTACTGGGTGTAGGCCGTGCTATAGGGGAGGCTATGGCTATCAGTCTAGTTGCTGGAAATGGAGCTAATCTGCCACTTCCCTTTAATTCAGTAAGATTTCTTACAACAGCAGTGGTAGCAGAAATGTCCTATGCGACCGATACCCATAAACGAGTTTTGTTTACCATAGGCCTTATACTATTCATTTTTATAGTTATTATCAATCTTATACTAAACAAGGTGATGAAGGGAGGCGGGAAGGATGGAAAATAATAGCCTATATAAGAAAAAGGCCAGGCCTATGGATAAGCTAGTCCATACCTTGATATATCTATCTGCCTCCTTATCAATTATTTTGCTAGTAGGTATTGTAGGCTATGTTGGGTATAGAGGTATCCCTTCAATAAGCTGGAAGTTTTTAACCTCTATACCAAGTGCTATTAAGCAAACAGTAGGAATTGCAGGAAATATAGTTAACACAATATATATAATAGTTATAACTCTTCTAATAGCCATACCCTTTGGGGTTGGTTGTGCCATCTATTTAAATGAATACGCAAAGCCGGGTAAACTGGTTAGTTTAATTGAGTTTACAACCGAGACTCTATCCGGAATACCATCCATAGTGTTTGGTTTATTTGGCTATGTGTTTTTTGGTGTTACCTTAGGATTAGGATATTCCATATTGACAGGGTCCTTAACTTTAACATTAATTATACTTCCTCTAATAACAAGAAATACACAGGAAGCACTTAAGACGGTTCCTAACAGCTATAGAAGCGGAGCATTAGGTATAGGGGCAACAAAATGGTATATGATTCGTACCATTTTGCTTCCTTCAGCTATGCCAGGCATTATAACAGGTATTATATTATCTATAGGTAGAATAGTGGGGGAGTCGGCGGCCCTATTATTCACATCAGGTAGCGGTTATCTACTTCCCAAATTCGGTGAATATGGTGAGGGTTTGTTTGAAAAGATACTACAACCTGGGGGAACACTAACCATTGAGTTATATTTAAGTATGGAGAAGGCAAAGTATGATACGGCATTTGGTATAGCCTTTGTCCTATTGATAATAGTTTTAGGAATAAATTTATTAACAAAATACTTGTCTGGGAAGCTTAATGTGGAAAAAAGAGGCCGCTAAGAGGGGTCTTGTGGATAAATTAATTGGAGGAATTAATATTGAAGGATAAGATATCTACTAAGGAATTAAATTTATTTTATGGTAAGAATCATGCATTAAAGGATGTAACCATGAATATTAAGGAAAATGCTATTACTGCATTTATAGGGCCTTCGGGATGTGGAAAATCCACCTTTCTAAGAACCTTAAATAGAATGAATGATTTAGTGCCTGATGTTACAATAACAGGCGAAATTATATTAGATGGTGAAAATATATATGATCCCCGTGTAGATACCACACTTCTACGTAAGAAGATAGGAATGGTATTTCAACAGCCCAATCCCTTTCCTATGTCTATATATGACAATATAGCCTATGGACCTAGAATACACGGGATAAAGAGTAAAACACAATTAGATGAAATCGTTGAGAAAAGCTTAATTGGGGCGGCGCTTTTTGATGAGGTAAAAGATAGGCTAAAAAAATCTGCATTGGGATTATCAGGAGGTCAGCAGCAAAGATTATGTATTGCAAGGGCTTTAGCGGTTGAGCCGCAAGTATTGCTTATGGATGAGCCTACATCCGCTTTAGATCCCATATCTACTCTAAAGATCGAGGAATTAATGTCTGAGCTAAAGGAAAGCTATACGGTAGCCATTGTTACCCATAATATGCAACAGGCGGCTAGAATATCAGACTATACGGCCTTTTTCTTAGTTGGTGAGGTAATAGAATTCGCTCCTACGGACACATTATTTACAAGGCCAGTTGATAAACGGACAGAGGATTATATAACCGGTAGATTCGGTTAAGACATTTGTTTGACATAAATTACTATAGAAAATATAATTATAATAAATGGAGGTTGTTATGGCTGCAAGATTGAGCTTTGATGCTGAGCTTAGGCTACTTAAAGAAGATTTACATGAAATGGCCCGGTTGATAGAGGTTGCTATAGATAAAATTATGATAGCTTTTGAAAACCAAGATGTGGATTTGGCAAGAGAGATTATTGAGGGAGATAGGATAATAAATGATATAGAGAGGGCAATAGAAGCCAGATGCTTATCATTAATTATTAAGCAGCAGCCGGTAGCCAAAGATTTAAGAATGGTTACAACAGCTTTAAAGGTTGTTACTGATATGGAGCGTATAGGAGATCATGCTGCGGATATAGGATATCTTATTATTCGTGAGAAGAGAGAACACATATATGACCTGGTAAAACATATTCCGGAGATGGGAAAGGCGGCTAAGGACATGGTCCGTGATGCTGTTATTGCCTTTACAACTATAGATGTGGAAATGGCCAGAAAAATTATTAAGCAGGATGATATTGTAGATAACCTCTTTGATCAGGTGAAGCAGGAGGTTGCAAATATATTAAGAGCATCCTCAGAGCAGGTCGATCAATGTGTTGATATACTAATGATAGCCAAATATCTAGAGCGCATAGGAGATCATGTTGTTAACATCTGTGAATGGACAGAATTTCACGAGACAGGAACAATGAACAATATAAGATTACTATAAGAGTGATTTCTTACAGGGCAAGTTTGTATAGCGGTCCAAAGTCAATAGTTTATGGAAGAATGGAGGTTGTGATGGGATATATTTATATAGTAGAAGATGATGAAAGTATCAGGGAGCTTATTAGGATTGCCTTAGAGGGTTTTGGTTATAATATTAAGGCTTATGAATCAGCTGAGCTGGCCCTAGAAGATATGAAGACTGAAATACCAGAGCTTGTTATATTTGATATCATGCTTCCGGGAATGGATGGATTAACAGCAATAAAGCATGTTCGAAAGGATCTTACACTAAAGGATGTTCCCATCATCTGTCTAACAGCTAAGGATAAAGAGGTGGATAAGGTGGCCGGACTGGATCTAGGAGCTGATGATTATTTAACGAAACCCTTTGGAGTACTAGAGCTAGCAGCCAGAATTCGGTCTTTGCTTAGAAGGTCAAGCAAAGAGGAACAAGAAGAAATGACATCAGGCTCTATAAGAATTAATTCGATGACTAGGGAAGTATTTGTTGAAAACCAGCTTATAGATCTTACCTTCAAGGAGTATGAGCTATTATTGTATTTATTTGAAAACAGCTCTAGGGTTGTGTCCAGAGATGAGATGTTAAATCAGATATGGGGTTATGAATATGATGGTGAATCCAGAACACTGGATATACATATTCGTACGTTACGGGGGAAGCTTGGTCCCATAGGTGCAGAAAGCATAAAAACAATTCGGGGTGTGGGCTATCGCTTCGTTAAATAATAGGAGGGCTATGAAGAAAGCGATATTTAAGAATTTTATTATAATACTGTTACTGGCACTTATATTAAGTGGCAGTATTTTTAGTCTTGTTATCAGTAATGTATTATCTAGAAACACAAGGCAGAACATGCTTAATATACTTCATATTTTGGATGAAACCCTTGATTATGATAAAGATTTGAAAGGCCAGATTGATCAATTAACTCTACTATATGAAAATAGTAAAGCCAGAATAACCATTATGGATATTAAGGGAATTATACTGGTTGATAGCAATATTAGCGATTATGTAAACATGGAAAATCATATAGACAGGGAGGAGATACAGCAGGCATTAAGAGAGGGAAAAGGAGCAGCAAGAAGAAAATCCGGAACCCTTAATATTTCTATGCTATATGTATCCTACATATCAAGGCAAGGGGATTATATATTACGGATAGCCATGCCTTTTTCTGGGCTCTGGGACTATGTACTTATACTATTTCCGGCAATTTTAATGAGCCTGGGGGTAAGCCTTATTATATCTTTGATATTAGCTAACAGATTCTCACGTACAATTACTAAGCCTCTTTATGAAATCTCCGAGCAGCTCTTAAAGCTTCAAGAAAATAATCCAGAGTTCTCCTTCAAACCCTATGAGTATTTCGAGCTAAATCTAATTGCTGACACCACTAAGCGAATGGCAGATGCTGTAAAGGAATCGATTAAGAAGATAGAGTTTGAAAAGCTTATTAGGCAAGAATTTTTCACCAATGCCTCCCATGAACTTAAAACGCCTATAACCTCTATTAGGGGTTATATTGAGCTCCTGGAAAATGGTATGGCGACAGATGAAAATATGAAGCTGGAGTTTATGGGCAGAATAAAAAAAGAGGCCCAGAATATGACAGAACTAATAAATGATATTCTTATGATATCACGTCTTGAGACAAAAGAGGTAGAAGTCATAAGAACTGATGTCAGAATCTGTTCATTAATAAATGAGTTAATTGCATCATTAAAACCCCTAGCTGCTGAAAATAATATCACCATTGAAATGAGCTGCAAGCCCATAGTAATCTCGGCTAATCATGGACAAATGAGAGAGCTATTTAATAATCTACTAACAAATGCAATAAAATATAATAAACCAAATGGTCAGGTAAAGGTATATGTCACAACAGAGGGTAATGATGCCATCTTTATAGTAGAGGATAGCGGAGTTGGAATACCAGAAGAATCAAGGCAAAGGGTGTTTGAAAGATTTTACCGGGTTGATAGGGGTAGAAGCAAAAAATTGGGCGGGACAGGCTTAGGACTTTCTATAGTAAAGCATATTGTCAATTATTATAACGGGACCATAGAGCTTGATAGTAAGGAGGGAAGGGGTTCCAAATTTACGGTACGTATTCCTATGAGTTAATAAATTCAAAGATTTAGTCGATATAAATATATAGACAATATATTTTAACTGATGGGAGATTATTATGAAAAGAAAAGTAAGTATTATACTATTTGGAATTAGTTTTCTAGTTGCTATACTAGGAGAGATGTATCTTCTTAATGCATCATCACCTCATTACTTTAGTATTCTAGGGATTGGAATTGTTGTAATACTTACGGGATATTTATTCTTTGATTCCATTTGGGAATGTATAACAAGCATTAGCAAGAGGAAAGAGTTACTCTGGGAGGAAATGTTAAGGCAGGATTCTGAGAAATGGGATAGTAGGTTTACAGAGCTTCTTAACATACAAAAAGCTAGTTACACAGCAATAAAAAAGAGTGATAAAAGGCTACAGGATCAAATCGATGAGTTATCGGATAGATTAACAGAGATAATGGACCTACAGAACAAGCTGATGGAGGGTCAAATAAAGTCTCAGGCAAATGAAAATAACAATACAAAAAAAGTCGAAGAGGAAATCATACCAATATATGATGATCCCAATGCGACTCTTTCTGAGGATGAAAATTCAAGGCTATTTGAAAGCTATGGTAGATAATATAAAATTATAAATCCGAAAAACTATCATCAGAGAAATACTGCTTACGGTTAGCCCGCTTTTTGTAATAAGCATTTCTACGCTTTAGACGGGGTCTTTCAACTAATACAAAATAAAGACCAATAATTAAGACAAAAACACCAACAATTAATCCAATTATAATAGGACGAAGATATCCGCCAGAGGATTCGATTTCAGGCTCTACAGCATAGGTATTTGGTAAGGACGATGGTGGATTCTTCTTGGTAAAAGCATGAACAAGACTAGGAGTCTCGGTATTATTATATATGATATCAGCACCACCTACGAACATTCCATCATAGGTATATGATATATTACCTATTACCTTATGACCTTCTTTTATCTTGGTTTCAGGATAAAAGGAGATTTCTTTTTTTGCATCCTTAAAGGAAGCGGAGTTCGGTAGAACAAGATAGCCCTTTTCATCGGTTAAAATAGAGTTGCTCGAAAAATCCAACATTGAATTATAACGGGTGAAAAAGGGAGATTCCTGTATGACATTAGGGCTTTCTAAATCCTTAATTGGATAGATAGAAAAATTATCAAATCCAAAATCCAGAAGCTTTTTGGTATCCTCATACTGATGGGCGCTTGTATCATCCTTTAATATTACACAGATAAGCTCGAGATCGCCTCGCTTTGCCACTGAAACAAGTGTATATCTAGCTTTGCTAGTAAATCCTGTTTTTCCACCAACGATACCCTCGTAGTTTAAATCATTCTTTAATATAAATTTATGATGGTTTCTTAGATAGCGGGTCTCTTTTTGCTTGTTGGTAGGCGGAATCTGGTAAGTTCTTGCGCCTGTAATCTTTCTAAAGGTTTCATTCTTCATAGCCTCTCTGGTTATTAAAGCCATATCATAGGCAGTAGTATAATGGTTATCATCAGGAAGGCCATGGGGATTAACAAAACTTGAGTTTAAAGCACCCAGGCTTCTTGCCTTTTCGTTCATCATTTCCGAAAAAGCCTCTATACTTCCAGCCACATGCTCTGCAGCTGCATAGGTTACCTCATTGGCGGATTCAAGGAGAATACCATATAAGCATTGTAATACCGTAAGTTCTTCACCCACATCAATACCAATATGAGAACTATCCCTTTCAATATTAAAAACAGAATCCCTAGAGAATGTAACCACCTCTCCAGGAGATGAATTCTCAATAACTAATAGTGCAGACAAAATTTTTGTAATACTAGCGGGATAATATGCTTCATTTATATTCTTTTCATATAAAATTAAACCAGTCGATGCTTCCATAACTATAGCTGCTTCCGCATATACATTTGGACCCTTAGGCCAAGTATCAGAGGGTTCATAGCTAGTGGCGGCTGCTGTGGTAGTAAGACTTGACAATATTAAACTTGTAGCACATAAGATAGATACGATTAGCTTTTTCATAAAACCTCCATAAGTACAAATTTAGGATATTGTAAAGGGTTTTTGCAAATACCCCTCTTTCTTTTGTACGGTTAATATTATAAACATAAATCCATAAAAGTACAAGAACCTATAGAGGACAAATAACATTAAAAACATCCATTGTGGACAGTTGACCTATAGGAGAATAATAATTATAATCTTAGGGTAGGTTTTTATCAGCAGATAAGTAGGCTGAAGCACCCTTTAATAGATTACTATAGAATTTGAATAAGGCAGGGGAATAAGATGAGATTAAGAAATATAACTGGTTCAAGAGAAATGGTAGCAAAGGATAAATACACTATAAATGAGCCAGAGAGCTTGAAGGGAAGATGGGCTTCTTATTTTGGCAATGATAATCCCTTACATTTGGAGATAGGAACCGGTAAGGGCCAGTTTATTATGGAACTTGCTATGAAAAATCCAGATATCAATTATATAGGCATAGAAAAATATTC
>JAAYPG010000062.1 GCA_012519905.1 Clostridiales bacterium
AGGGGTCTGGCCTTTTTCTTGTTTATTAATTTAAAACTGTTTTTACCTTGGCATGGAAATATGGATAATTATGGAGTATAATAGTATGAAGCTATTTTTATAAGAAATAGTGACCATATAAGCTTATGATGATTAAATTTTATAGGAGGTTACATAATGAACCAACTGTTTAAAACATATTTAATTAATAATTCTCTAAGTGGGTTAAGTTCAATACATAAAAGTGACTTGCATAACCATTTTGGTAAAGGGGGCAATATAAACTACATTAGAACATTAACTAAGGAAAAAATAAATATGCCTCCTAACAGATTTGAATCATTAGCTCATATGGATGAATGGTTTCAAAATAATATTAAAATTCATTGCCCATATATTCAAAGGTTGGAGGCTGGATTTGTTCAGGCGGCCAGTGATAATATCAGTGTACTGGCAGCTAGCTTTGGATATGCTGATAAAGAATTCATAGATACAATGACTAGCTATAATGAAAAGTTTGCACCAAATACACGCTTGTTACCAGAGTTGGCCTTTGGAAGGGATTGTGATACAGATTATGAACTATCAAGGCTTGATGAAATATTATCCTACAATTGGTTTAAATCTATTGATATAAATGGTGATGAGAAGGCTCAACCCATAAAGAACTTTAAGAAGATTTATCGTAAGGCTAAGGAGTATGGACTTAGATTAAAAGCCCATGTAGGAGAATTCGGTAAGGCCGATGATGTGATGGAGGCAGTTGAAGAATTAGAGCTGGATGAGGTACATCATGGGATTGCTGCGGCCAATTCTAGGTTTGTGATGAACTGGCTATCTAAGCATAAAATCCAGTTAAATATCTGCCCATCAAGTAATGTTAAGCTTGGGCTGGTAGAATCTTATTCTGTTCACCCCATAAGAAAGCTTTACGATAACGGAATACCTGTAACCATAAATACAGACGATATGCTTATCTTTAATCAAAGCGTATCAGAGGAGTATCTTAATCTTATCACAGCAGGCTTAATGAACCCTGATGAGTTAGATGATATTCGTGAAACCGGCTTAAGAGAGCTGGAGTATTATATAGATTAGTTATGAAGGATAGGTGCAGAACAAACGTTTGAATAATATTCCATTCTATGCTATACTGTAAATAAGCTGCTATATCTAGATTTATTATTCAAGGAGATTAATATGCATCGCTTTTATGTAAATGTAGATCAAATTAAAGAGAATAATATAACTATAGTCGGTCAGGACGTGAATCATATTAAGAATGTCCTTCGGATGAAGACTGGCGATGAGATTGTTATTTGTGATGGACAAGGAAAAGATTGTTATTGTATAATTAATAGGGTGTGTGAAAATGAAATAGTAGCTTCTATTAATTCCGTTCAGGATACTGGTACAGAGCTACCAGTTAGAATAACTTTATTTCAAGGACTTCCTAAAGCAGATAAAATGGAGCTAATAATACAGAAGGCTGTTGAGCTAGGTGTATATGAGATAGTTCCAGTCATGATGTCAAGGACCATAGTAAAGTATTCTGATGGTAAGAAGGAGGCTAAGAAGCTATTGCGCTGGCAGGCTATCGCTGAAAGTGCAGCAAAACAGTCTAGAAGAGGTATAATACCCAAAGTCCATCCGCTTATGTCCTTTAAGGAGGCAATTACTTATGCCAAAGATATGGGGCTTTCTATGCTAGCTTACGAGGATGCCAAAGGAATAAAGGGTACCAAGGACACTTTAGAGAGCTTAAGGGCTTGTGAAACAGCAGGAATTATAATAGGTCCTGAAGGGGGCTTTGAAGGCTCTGAGGTTGAGCTTGCCAAGGAACACAATATATCATCTGTCTCCCTTGGACGGAGGATACTAAGAACTGAGACAGCAGGTCTAGCCCTCTTATCTATGATGATGCTGTATTTAGAAGAATAGTTTTATAAAATCATTATAGATTATTATAATGGAGATAAGAAAACAATATATTAATGTATTTGTATATTATTTATGGGTAAATGATAATGGCAAAGTTGGGGAGGTAATAAAGCTATGGAGATACAATTATGGAGAGAGATACTTGATCCATATGCCTTAGCAGTTGATGAGTTGGTGGTGAAATTTAGTCATATTATTGAGGAATATCGCAATGTAAGTGCTTACTCACCTATTGAGCTGGTAACTGGAAGAGTTAAGACCATATCAAGTATTCTAGAAAAAGCACAGAAGAAGAATATTTCCTTGGATGACATTGAAGAGGAAATTGATGATATAGCAGGAATTCGTATTATATGTCAATTTGTAGAGGATATTTATAAGGTGGTTGATATAATCAGACAGCGCTCGGATATGATTATTAAGAGAGAGCAGGACTATATTGAGGAAAGAAAGAAAAGTGGCTATCGTTCTTATCACATGACTGTCTATTATGACGTGGAGACTCTTAAAGGAACTAGAAGACTTCAGGTTGAGATACAGATTAGGACCCTAGCTATGAATTTCTGGGCCACAATTGAGCATTCTCTTCAATATAAGTATAAGCAGAATATGCCTGAGCATATCAGGGAGAGACTTACTTCGGCTGCAGAAGCTATTCTTATTCTAGATAGGGAGATGAGCGTGGTTAGGGATGAGATAATGGATGCTCAGAACTCATTTACTATTAAGGCTAATATAGTAGCTGATATTTTAACTAATATACAGAATTTATATAAAGTGGCAAATAAACAGGAAGTAATTAGGATTCAGGATGAATTTTTTAGGATTTATCAAAATGGTGACACAGAAGAGCTTGAAAAATTCAGCAAGGATCTAGATTTAATATCACAACGATACAGAGCACAGAGTTTAAGATAATGGATGGTGTGTAGATGAATTTACCGAAGCAGTTTGAGGACAAGATGAAGAGATTATTAGGCGATGAGTATAAGGAGTATTTGCAGTGTTACCATAAGCCACACTTTAGTGGAATACGAGTAAATACTCTAAAGATATCACCTGAGGAATTTGAACATCTGAGTCCTTTTTCACTTAAGAGAATACCTTGGATTTATAATGGCTATTATTATGACCCAGACCAGCAACCAGCTAGACATCCTTATTACTATGCAGGTCTATATTATATTCAGGAACCCAGTGCCATGACGCCGGCCAGCCTACTACCCATAGAGGAGGGGGATATGGTGCTGGATATATGTGCAGCACCGGGAGGAAAAAGCACTGAGCTTGGTGCTAGGCTTAATACTACGGGCATGTTGGTTTCCAATGATATCAGTAATTCAAGGGCCAAGGCCTTGCTTAAGAACATTGAATTATTTGGAATAAGGAATGCTCTTGTATTATCTGAGGCGCCTAATAAACTAGCAGATTATTTTCCTGAAGTTTTTGATAAAATACTAGTTGATGCTCCATGCTCAGGTGAAGGTATGTTTCGTAAAACTCCTTCTATCATAAAGAATTGGGAGCAATATGGTGTGGAATATTACAACAAGTTGCAGAAGGAAATTATCCTTTTTGCAGCGAAAATGCTTAAGCCAGGTGGGAAGATCTTATATTCTACCTGTACTTTTTCACCTGAGGAGAATGAGGGTACAATAGCATATCTACTTAAGGAGTGTCCTGATATGCATGTAATAGATGCCTTACCAAGCATGGAGGAAAGAAAAAGGCTTGGTATTTCTTTTGATGGCTTTGATTCTGGTAAACCTGAATGGGTGGATGGACCGGATGAGCTAAAGCATTGTATAAGACTTTGGCCACATAAAATCGACGGTGAGGGACACTTTATAGCCCTACTTCAAAAGGATTATGATGGCTCATCAATAGGAAATACAAATAAACAAACATTTACTTATGGTGATTATAGGATTAAAGGACGATCCATAAGTAATAATTCCCTATCCGATGAGGCTAAGGAATTTCTTACAGACATTAAAATATTTAGTCAGCTAGATAATTTGATAGATGAAGGAAGAATTCTTATACAGAATGACAGGGTATATCTTGTACCAGAAAACTATGAGGAAAAGAAAGGACTTAGAACCTTAAGACAGGGATTGTTTTTAGGAGAGATGAAGAAAAAAAGGTTCCAGCCCTCCAAGGCCCTGGCCTCTTCCTTAAGCTCTAGAGACTACGAAGCTATTATTAATGTATCCTCTAAGGACACAGAAGCCATAAGCTATTTAAAATGTGAGACCTTAACGGTTGATACGGATAATCCCAATGGATGGCAACTAGTTTCTGTGGACGGATATCCTCTTGGATGGGGCAAACTCACAAATAAGACCTTAAAAAATATGTACTTACCTGGATGGAGATGGATGTAATGGGTAAACAGTTAAGACTTGATAAATATCTATCCGATATGAATGTCGGAACAAGAAGTGAGATTAAGGCATGGATACGTAAGGGGAGAGTAGCTGTCAATTCAAAAGCCTGCTTAAAACCTGAACATAAGGTAATAGTCGGTGAGGATAGGATTAGCTTTGATGAGCAGGAGATAATATATGAGAAGTTCCTATATTATATGCTAAATAAGCCTGACGGAGTAGTATCTGCCACTGAGGATAAGATAAACAAGACGGTTATAGATCTTCTAGATACAGTGAGGCGTAAGGATTTATTTCCGGTAGGAAGACTGGATAAGGATACTGAAGGTTTACTTTTAATCACTAATGATGGTGACCTAGCTCATAGGCTTTTATCTCCCAAAAAGCAGGTTGATAAGGTCTATTATGCTAGGATTAATGGAAGAGTAACAGATGAGGATGCCGCCCTCTTCTTATCTGGGATATCCATCGGAGAGGCTAAACCTTGCCTGCCTGCTAAGCTAGATATTCTAGTATCAGATGATATCTCAGAAATACATCTTACTATACAAGAGGGCAAATATCATCAGGTAAAAAGAATGTTTGAAGCTCTTGGTAAGGAGGTAATATACCTTAAAAGAATATCCATGGGAGGTCTTTTGCTAGACAGCTCACTTAAACCTGGTGATTATCGTAGATTGACTGAAGATGAACTGGAACTGCTAAACAAATAAGATTACAGAAGAAGGAGTAATTTATGGATATGCTAAAGGATATTGATGCTGTAATATTTGATCTCGATGGAACCTTGGTAGATTCCATGTGGATGTGGGAAACTATTGACGTAGAATATCTGGCCAGGTTTGGCTTAGAATTTCCCAAGGATTTGCAAGGATCAATTGAGGGTATGAGCTTTTCTGAGACAGCGGCCTATTTTAAAGAAAGGTTTAATCTGCCGGACAGTCTTGAACAGATAAAGAGTGATTGGAACAAGATGGCATGGGATAAATACTTGAATGAAGTACCGCTCAAGGAGGGGGCTAGGGAGTTTTTAGAATTTTTAAAAGCCAATAAGATACCTGCAGGGATTGCTACAAGTAATTCAAGAGAGCTAGTGGACCTTATTATAGACAAGCATAATATAGGCCATTATTTTACATCCATTAGAACCTCCTGCGAGGTTGAAAAGGGTAAACCATCTCCTGATATATATCTTTTGGTTGCCATGGATTTAATGGTAGATCCTAAGAAATGTCTTGTATTTGAAGATGTAATTCATGGAATAATGGCAGGAAAGAATGCCAACATGAAGGTATGTGCTGTTTATGATAAATTTTCTGAAAAGTGTGAGGAGCAAAAAATCAGACTCTCTGATTATTATATTCGTTCCATGAAAGAAATTAGGATGGAGTTGTAGGGTGAAAGAGATAATTGTAAATAATAATCAAGCAGGTCAAAGATTGGATAAGCTTTTATTTAAGATATTAGATAAGGCTCCTAAAAGCTTTATCTATAAAATGCTACGTAAAAAAAACATAGTTTTAAACGGTAAGAAGGCTGAGGGCTCTGAGTTAGTCGCTTGTAAGGATGAGATAAGGCTATATCTATCTGATGAGACCATTAATAAGTTCTCTGCTCCGACAGATATAGCTATAGTCAATTATGATCTAGATATTATATATGAGGACAATAATATTTTATTGATAAACAAGCCCGTAGGAGTACTGTCTCAAAGGGCATCTAAGAGTGACTATTCTATAGCAGAGTATTTAATTTCATATATGCTATCCACTAAACAGATTACAAAGGAAGAGCTTCAAAGCTTTAAGCCTGCTATATGTAACCGCCTTGATAGAAATACAAGCGGTCTCC
This sequence comes from Clostridiales bacterium, assembly GCA_012519905.1. Lineage (GTDB taxonomy): Bacteria > Bacillota > Clostridia > Lachnospirales > Lachnospiraceae > Mobilitalea. Next base: position 6,162 of record JAAYPG010000062.1, read on the forward strand.
TTATAGCTGGTAAGACTCTTATAGGACTACAAGAAATGGCCAGACTTTTGAGAGAAAGAAGTCTCGATAAATACTATCTTGCGATAGTTAAGGGCAAGCTAGCTCAAGACAAAGAAATTATAGGCTATTTAACCAAGGATGATGAAAATAATAAGGTATCCATCAGCTCTGAGCAGACTATAAATTCTGACTTTATAGCTACCGCCTATAGGCCTTTAGTCTATAATGAGGATTTTACCTTGCTAGAAGTAAAGCTAATTACAGGAAAAACTCATCAGATTCGTGCACATCTGTCAAGTATAGGCCATCCTATTCTTGGAGATAGCAAATACGGAGATAATAGAATTAATAATATCTTTAAGAAAAAATACGGACTTAGAACTCAGCTTCTTCATTCATATAGATATGTCTTTCCAAAACTATCAGGCCCCTTAGGCAATTTGTCATTTAAGGAATTTGAAGCGGCTGAGCCTGAAAACTTTACAAACATAAGAAGAGATATTTTTAATAAGTAATAGGGAGGAAAAGCTATGGCATCATGGAAATCCAGGGGATTACGGGGCTCTATGCTGGAGGAGATGATTAATATTACCAACAGTAAATACCGGGAAAAACAGCTGGCTTTAATTCAGAAGGTTCCTACGCCCATAACTCCTATTAATATAGATAAAGAAAGTAGGCAAATTAGCCTTGCTTACTTTGAACAGAAAAGTACAATAGATTATATCGGTGTGGTTCAGGGAATTCCCATATGTTTTGATGCTAAGGAATGTGCCGGTGATTCCTTTAGCCTTAATAATGTACACGAGCATCAAATCCAATTTATGAAAGAATTTGAAGAACAAGAGGGCATAGCTTTTTTGCTTATATACTTTAAAAAGCATGACCTCTATTATTATCTTACTTATGAATGCTTGGCTGGTTTCTGGAAGAGAGCATTAGAAGGGGGAAGAAAGAGCTTTCGATTTGACGAATTGGATTTGTCCTATCAGATTAGGATTCAGAATGGTCTATGTATTCATTATCTAGAACAACTACAAAGAGATCTATCAGATAGGGAAGTTACATAATACATAATAATATAAATTATTTAGTTAATATAAAAAATCTTAGATTTATCATTGACAAAGATTAACTAATAAACTATAATTTGTTAAACGTTAGCATGGTAGCGAATTATCACACTACTATGCGAAAGTGTTTTATATAAGAAAATCTAGTCGATTATTTAAGATTGGAGGAAAAGATGAAGGATAAGTTGCTCCATACCCCGGAAGGTGTAAGGGATATATATAATACAGAATGTGCTATTAAGCTTTTATTACAAAAAAGTCTGCATGAAGTCTTGGAGCTCTATGGCTTTAGAGATATTCAGACTCCAAGCTTTGAATTTTTTGATATCTTTAATCAAGAACGGGGAACAGTAGCATCAAAGGATATGTATAAGCTCTTTGACAAGGAAGGTAATACAATGGTTTTGCGGCCCGATATTACACCATCCATAGCTAGATGCGTGGCAAAGTATTATAAGGATGAGGAGCTTCCTATTCGTCTTTGTTATATAGGAAATACATTTATAAATAGTACCACCTATCAAGGAAAGCTAAAAGAAGTAACTCAGCTAGGGGCCGAGCTTGTCAACGATAACAGTATCGATGCAGATGCTGAGATGCTTGCCATTACTATAGAGTGCTTACTCAAATCAGGACTTAAGGAGTTTCAACTGGAGCTTGGCAATGCTGATTTTCTAAAAGCACTTATAAAGGAAGCCTGATTTGAGAATGAAGAAGATATAGCTAGGCTTAAGGATCAAATCGAGAATAAGAATATGTTCGGTATGGAAGAAATAATAATGAATAAAAACATGCCCAAGAATCTTAAGGATATGTTTTTGAAATTACCTGAATTATTCGGAAGCTTGGAGATACTTGAATATGCCAAGTCTGTTACAAGTAACCCCCGTGCAATTCAATCTATCAATAGACTAGAAGAGCTATATGATATTATGACTGAATATGGTTTTGAAAAGTATATATCTTTCGACCTGGGTATGTTAAGTAAATATGATTATTATACAGGTATTATATTTAAGGCCTATACCTATAAGACCGGAGAAGCGATTGTAACAGGGGGGCGCTATGATAATCTAGTTGGCCAATTTGGTAAGGAATGTCCAGCCATAGGTCTAGCCATAGTAATAGATAATCTGATGCTGGCTTTGTCCAGACAGAAGCTTTTACCTGTAATTCAGTCATCGGATACTTTGATTGTATATAGTTCAAAATACAGAAAGATAGCAATTGGTTTAGCAGGGTATTTTCGTAAGGAAGGGAATAATGTTATTCTACAATTGTCGAAAGAAGTCCTTACTATAGATGACTATCAAACATATATGAAGAATATGAACATAGGGGGTCTCCTCTATATAGACAATGATAAAGATATTATTCTCATAGATGCTGATAGTGGTAACAAACAGCTTGTGAATATAAATGAGATTACTGGCAAGGAATAAAGGAGAGGATAAGATGAGATATATTACAATCGCATTAGCTAAGGGAAGATTGGCTATCAATACATTAAATCTTCTAGAGAATATTGGTATAAGATGCGATGAAATAAAGGATAAATCCTCAAGAAAGCTTATATTTGTTAACGAAGAGTTAAAGCTCAAATTCTTTCTAGCAAAGGCAAATGATGTACCTACATATGTAGAATATGGGGCTGCAGATATTGGAGTTGCCGGTAAGGACACCCTACTTGAGGAAGGTAGAAAAATGTATGAGGTTCTTGATTTAGGCCTTGGCAAATGCCGAATGTGCGTTGCAGGTCCTAGCTCAGCCCATAAGCTTTTAAATCACGGTGAGCTTATCCGCGTAGCAACAAAATACCCTAACATTGCCAAGGATTATTTTTATAATAAAAAGGACCAGACAGTTGAAATAATCAAGCTGAATGGTTCTATAGAGCTGGCTCCAATAGTTGGACTGTCAGAGGTTATAGTGGATATTGTAGAGACTGGTTCAACCCTCAAAGAAAATGGTTTAGTTGTTTTAGAGGAAATCTGTGATATATCTGCCAGAATGGTGGTAAATGAAGTGAGCATGAAGATGGAGCATGAGAGGATTTCTAAGATTATTAAGAATCTGAAAGAATATTTATCAAGTATTCAAAAATAGTATTTCTTAAAAGGGGGTTAAAGATAGATGAGGATTATAGTATTAGATGAAGCAACCAAAAAGAACATAATGGGTGATCTTCTAAAGAGAAATCCTAATCAATATGACACATACGCCGATACTGTTGCGGAAATCATAAAAAATGTTAAGGATAATGGAGATAAGGCCTTATTTTCATATACTGAAAAATTTGATCACTTCACTATAACTCCAAGCAATATAAGGGTTACAGAAGAAGAAATCGAAAAAGCTTACCAGGATATAGAGCCAGAAGCTCTTGCTGTAATTAGAAAGGCAAAGAAAAATATTGAGGCTTTTCACAGTAAGCAGAAGCAAAACAGTTGGTTTGATGCGGATAAAGCTGGAATCATTCTTGGCCAAAAGGTAACAGCTCTTGATAAGGTGGGAGTCTATGTGCCAGGTGGTAAGGCGGCCTATCCATCTACAGTTTTGATGGATGTGATACCCGCTAAAGTTGCCGGAGTCAATAGGATAGTAGTGGTGACCCCTCCAGATAGAGATGGAAATATATATTCAGGTACCTTGGTCGCAGCTAAGGAAGCTGGAGTAACAGAGATTTATAAGGTTGGCGGTGCACAAGCCATAGCTGCTTTAGCCTTTGGAACAGAAAGCCTACCAAAGGTAGATAAGATAGTAGGACCTGGTAATATATATGTAGCCCTGGCTAAGAAGGCAGTATATGGCCATGTAAGTATAGATTCCATAGCAGGACCAAGTGAAATATTGGTATTGGCAGATGATACAGCCAATCCTAGATATGTAGCCGCAGACCTCTTGTCTCAGGCTGAGCATGATGAATTGGCTTCCTCTATACTAGTTACCACCAGTAAAGAGTTGGCAGAAAAGGTTTCTAAAGAAGTAGACATCCTTCTTGGTAAACTATCAAGAAAGGATATAATACAAAAATCCCTTGATAATTATGGATATATCCTAATTGCTAAGGATATGGATGAGGCAATAGAAGTAACAAATGAGATAGCAACCGAGCACTTAGAGATTATGACTAAGGATCCCTTTATGATAATGACAAGAATAAAAAATGCCGGTGCCATCTTTATAGGAGATTATTCCAGCGAGCCCTTAGGAGATTATATGGCTGGTCCTAACCATACTCTCCCTACAAATGGTACAGCCAAGTTCTTCTCACCCCTTAGTGTAGATGATTTCACTAAGAAATCCAGTATAATTTCATACTCAAAGGAAGCCTTAGAAGAAATTCACAAGGATATAGAAATATTCGCAAAATCCGAAGGTTTTACGGCCCATGCCAATTCCATTGCAGTAAGGTTTGAATAAAGAAGAGTTTGACAGATATTTCGTCTATCGTGTATTATGTACACAATGGGCGAGTTTGTCCTACTTTCAATCCGTCTTAGGCAGATCTATATATTTTTGAGACGCTAGCTAAAATTCTTCAAGAAAGGATGAACTATTATGGAGAAGAGAATATCCGCCATTAATCGAAAAACAAGGGAAACAGATATTCAGATGGAATTTAATCTAGATGGAACCGGGACTTCCCAGATAGAAACTGGTATAGGTTTCTTTAATCATATGCTGGATAGCTTTGTACGGCATGGTTTCTTTGATATGAAGCTTACTGCTAAGGGAGATTTATATGTTGATGCCCATCATACTGTTGAGGATACAGGAATTGTCCTAGGACAAGCGATTAGGAATTCCCTTGGGGACAAAAAGGGTATTCGCCGCTATGGCTCATGCATGCTACCTATGGATGAAAGTCTTGTATGTTGTGCAATCGATTTGTCCGGTCGCCCCTATCTATCCTATGACTTAAGATTCGATAACGATAAGGTGGGTTATATAGATACAGAGCTAATCAAGGAGTTCTTCTATGCAGTATCCTATAGCGCCGGTATGAATCTACATATAAAAATGCTTAGTGGTGAGAATAATCATCATATTGCAGAGGCGGCATTTAAAGCCTTTGCTAAAGCACTTGATATGGCCAGTGACTTTGATAGAAGGATAAATGATGTGCTGTCAACAAAAGGAACCATATCCCTCTAGGCCTATTAGCTGTTAGGTCTTTTACTACTATAAACATACATAGAAAGGTCATGATATTATGAAGCTTTTTCCCGCAATTGATATTAAAAATGGTCAGTGTGTCAGATTAAGACAAGGTAGCTTTCGTGATGTGTTGGTATATTCTAATCTACCCTTAAAGGTTGCAAAGGAGTGGGAAGCAAGCGGTGCTTCCTTTATCCATGTTGTAGACTTGGACGGAGCCTTGGTGGGTCATTCTGTAAATGAAGAAGCAATTAAGGATATTGTTGACAATGTCAATATACCTATTCAGCTTGGCGGAGGGATACGAACCATAAAGGACATAGAAAATAAGCTAAATTTAGGTATAAACAGAGTAATTATTGGAACTAAGGCTGCAATTGATCCTGGCTTTATGAAGGAAGCAGTGTCCATATTTGGACCAGAGCGCATAATAGCAGGAATAGATGCCAAGGATGGAATTGTGGCAGTTGAGGGTTGGGAAAAACTTAGTAATTACAATGCTGTGGCCTTAGCCCTTGAAATGAAGAATATCGGCGTGGAAACCATAGTATATACTGATATTGCAAAGGACGGTATGCTGCAAGGGCCAAATATTCACTATACTGCTGAAATGGTTCAAGAAACAGGCTTGAATATAATTGCTTCAGGAGGAATATCCTCCTTGAAGGATCTGGAAATATTAAATGAATATAAGGTATATGGAGCTATAATAGGAAAAGCACTTTATGAGAATAAAATAGATTTTAATCAGGCAGTTACCATGTTTGAGAATATATAGGAGGGTCACCATTATATGCAATATAAGAAGATTATTCCTTTATTAAATATCGAGGGTGAAATCAGCGAAAATATTATCCGACAGGCGAGGACCTATACGGATCAGGGGGCTGATGAGCTTCTTATATATAACTTCTCTAAGGATGAGGAATCCCAAGAGGAGTTATTAAAGTTATGTAAAAAGATTGTTCGATCTATTGATATACCCATTATTATAGGCTGCTGTGTAAAGAACTTTGAAGATGCAAAAAAAGCTCTATATACAGGAGCCTCAAGTATTTTGCTGTCCCATAAGCTTCTGGATAAGCCGGACCTGGTCAAAGAGATATCAAATAGGTTTGGGGCAGAAAAGATATATTTGGCTATAGAACAATCCCTATATATGAGCAAGGATAGGATAGACCAGGAATGTAGAGATCTTGGTATAGGTGGCTTAGTGATAAATTGTACTGATGCATCAGAGAGTTTTACCTATAGCTTAAGCAAGTTATCAATTCCAGTTATTATTCGTAACAGCCTTTTAGATAATGATATTAAGGATCTGCTAGAGCTTCCCAGTATAGTAGGTATAACTACTGATTTTTTTATGAATAAGGATATAATGAAAGTAAAGCAGGCTTTAAAGCAGGAGAAGATTCTGGTTAATGTATATGAGAGCAAGCTTCTTTTTTCAGAATTTAAACTAAATAAGGATGGATTAATTCCGGTTATAACCCAGGATTATAAAACGGGAGAGGTTTTAATGCTTGCGTATATGAACGAGGAGGCTTATAATAGGACTATTACACAAGGAAAAATGACATATTTCTCAAGAAGTAGAAATGCTCTGTGGCTTAAGGGAGAGACATCTGGTAATATTCAATATCTAAAGGAGATTTATCTTGATTGTGACAATGACACCCTCCTAGCAAAGGTTATTCCCAGTGGTCCTGCCTGCCATACAGGTTCAAAAAGCTGCTTTTCTAATAGCCTATTAGAAAGAGAATATAAGCAAACCAATACCTATAATATACTTAAGGATGTATATGATCTTATAACGGATCGTAAGAATAATCCAAAAGAAGGATCATATACCAATTATTTATTTGATAAGGGTATTGATAAAATACTAAAAAAATGCGGTGAAGAAGCAGCGGAGATTATTATTGCAGCCAAGAATCCAGAGATGGGAGAGCTAAGATATGAGATAGCTGATTTTCTCTACCATCTTATGGTGCTTATGGTAGAAAGCGGACTTGATTGGGAAGACATAACTACAGAGCTGGCAGACAGAAAGTAAATCAGTTCAACAAACTGAACTTATATACAATAACAGGAGGCAAGGAAAGTGCAGACTTACGGTGTAAATGAACTAAGACGAATGTTTTTAGATTTTTTTGAAAGCAAGGATCATCTGGTATTAAAGAGCTTTCCTCTAGTACCACAAAATGATAAGAGCTTGCTCTTAATTAATGCGGGAATGGCTCCATTAAAGCCATATTTTACAGGACAGGAGGACCCACCCAGTAAAAGAGTTGCAACCTGTCAAAAATGTATAAGAACCAATGACATTGAAAATGTTGGAAAGACTTCACGTCATGCAACATTTTTTGAAATGCTTGGTAACTTCTCATTTGGAGATTATTTTAAAAGAGAGTCTTTGGCCTGGTCATGGGAGTTTTTAACCAAGGTTATAGGCCTTGATGAGAATCGTCTATATCCATCTGTATATCTAGAGGATGATGAGGCCTTTGATATATGGAATAAGGAGCTGGGCGTAGCCAAAGAGCGAATCTATCGTATGGGCAAGGAAGATAATTTTTGGGAAATTGGCTCAGGGCCTTGCGGACCATGCTCAGAAATATACTATGATCGTGGTGAAAAGTACGGTTGTGGTGAGGCTACTTGTGAAGTAGGTTGTGAATGTGACCGCTTTATTGAGGTATGGAATAATGTCTTTACTCAGTTTAACGGAGACGGTAATGGTAATTACACTGAGTTAGAGAAGAAGAATATCGATACAGGCATGGGACTAGAAAGACTGGCTGTGGCTGTTCAGGACGTAGAATCAATATTTGATATTGATACATTTAAAGTAATTAGAGAAAAAGTATGTGAACTAGCAGGCATTGTGTATCTTAAAGATCCAAAGAAGGATGAATCGATTAGAATTATTACTGACCATATCAGGGCTGTAACATTTATGGCTTCAGATGGTATTATTCCTTCCAATGAAGGTAGAGGTTATATATTTAGAAGATTACTTAGACGTGCAGCAAGACATGGACGCCTTCTTGGAATACAGAACCTTTTCTTGGCTGATTTGGCTGGTATAGTAATTAAGGAATCTAAGGATGGCTATCCTGAACTCGAGGAGAAGAAGGATTATATACTCAAGCTTTTAGCCATAGAAGAAGAGAAATTTAATAAGACAATTGATCAGGGCCTATCCATTCTTCAGGACATGCAAAATGATCTAGAGAAAAATAAAAAGAATATACTTCCAGGTGAGGATGTATTTAAGCTTTATGATACCTATGGCTTTCCCTTTGATCTGACAAAGGAAATACTGGAAGAGAAGGGCTATGAGATTGATGAAAAGGGCTTCTTGGCTGCTATGGAGGTCCAGAGAGAGACAGCTAGAAGTGCCAGAGGCACCACTAACTATATGGGAGCAGAGGAGACTATATATCAGCAGCTAGACCATAGCCTGACAACCAAATTTGTTGGCTATGAAACCTTGAATCATAGTTCTACTATTAGTGCTTTGACTACAGAGAATGAAATAGTTGATGAGCTTATAGCCGGTCAAGAAGGAACTGTTATAGTAGAAGAAACACCCTTCTATGCTACAAGCGGAGGCCAAGTAGCTGATTTGGGTACTATAGTAAATGCTCAACTTGAATTTGTCGTAGAGGATACTATTCAACTTCAAGGTGGCAAAATCGGACATATTGGTAGGGTAACAAAAGGAAGCATGAAGGTAAAGGATAGGGTTGAGCTTAAGGTTAATCCTGAGCTTAGATCCTCCACAGCTAAGAACCATTCTGCTACCCATTTACTGCAAAAGGCTCTTAGAATGGTACTGGGTAATCATGTGGAGCAGGCAGGTTCCTTTGTATCTAGTGATAGACTAAGATTTGACTTTACACATTTTTCTGCTATGACTGATGAAGAGATTAGTAAGGTTGAGGATATAGTTAATGAGCATATTGCTATGAGTCTTCCTGTAAATACACAGATTATGAGTATAGAGGATGCTAAAAAGGAAGGTGCTATGGCCCTTTTTGGTGAGAAATACTCTGAACAAGTTCGTGTTGTATCCATGGGAGATTTTAGCAAGGAACTCTGTGGAGGAACCCATGTATCTAATACTGCATCTATTACAGTATTCAAAATTCTTTCAGATACTGGTATTGCTGCGGGAGTTAGAAGAATCGAGGCCCTAACAGGACAATGTGTCTTGGACTACTATAAGGGACTTGAAAATAGGCTCTATGAGGCTGCAAAGACTGCAAAAGCAGAACCTTCCCAGCTTACAGGCAGAATAGAGAGCTTATTTGAAGAAATTAAAGCATTAAAATCAGAAAATGAAAAGCTTAAATCCAAGCTTGCCAGCTCTTCCTTAGGAGATGTAATGGATCAGGTGAAGGAAGTCAAAGGTGTTAAGCTATTGGCTGCTAATGTACCTGAACTTGATATGAATGGCCTAAGAAATCTGGGAGATCAATTAAAGGATAAGCTAGGTGAAGGAGTCGTTATATTAGCTTCATCTACAGCACCCGATAAGGTTAGCTTGGTTGCCATGGTAAGCGAGGATACAATTAAAAAAGGTGCTCATGCAGGTAACCTTATTAAGGAGCTTGCTGTATTAGTTGGAGGTGGCGGTGGCGGAAGACCTAATATGGCCCAGGCCGGAGGAAAGAATGCTGCTGGAATAAAGGATGCTATTGCTAAGGCCTCTGAAGTATTGGAGAATCAAATAAAATAAATTATAAGTGCCTTTATTTGTTATTAGACAAATTTCTATTAGCATATAGGGTATATTTACAAGCAGCTTTGAGGATTAAATAATTTTCGCACTATAAAAGCCTTATATTATATGTATTTATGTTTAGTTCATGGTAAAATATAAGAAAACTTTTACGCAAA
>JAAYPG010000063.1 GCA_012519905.1 Clostridiales bacterium
AATATTGCGGCTGAACTATTACGAAAGTTGCTCGAAGATAATATCCGTGTGATGGGTAGAACGGGAGTAGTTCAAGCTGAGTTATTCTCTAAAAAGATAAAAGACTTATTAAAACAATATAACAACCGTCTAATAACCAGTGCTGAAGTAATAGAGGAACTCCTTAAGTTATCACAAGAAATGGTAACTTCCTATTCTGCCGGTGAAGCAAAGGGCTTATCGGTTGAGGAATATGCTTTCTATAATGCATTAGTTGCTGATCCAAAAGTGCTAGAGGAAATGCAGGATTCTGTATTAGTGGATATGGCGCAGGAACTGACGGATATGATCCGGAAGAATCGTACTGTTGATTGGGACAAGAAAGAATCAGCAAGGGCAGCTATGAGGTCGATGGTCAAGAGATTGCTTAGAAAATATAAGTATCCACCGGAGAAAGCGAAGGGAGCAGTTGACATTGTTATTAAGCAAGCGGAATTGATGAGTAGTAATATGGATGTGGGCTAATGAGTTTAACCTTATACTTTTTTATGAGTTCACAAACAGCATAACCTAATAAAGATTGTGGTAGTAAATAGAGACTGAGGGTGACAGAGAGATGAACTTATCAAAATTTTTAAATGTTGTGGATTCTGTTTCACGATCAATGGAAAAGGAACAACTGGAGGCTTTTGTCCATGATATTGCAAGAGTATATCCTGAAAATGCTAGGGATGATTTTTTAAACAGATTAAAAAAGATTCTATTTGATAAAGATAGAGATACTTTGCATATGTCGAATGAGTATACAGAAGAGGATAAAAATGATTATGAGAGAATCAAAGATAAATTAACGAAAATTGAAAACTGGGAAATCTGCTTGTCCGGATATTTAAATGTAGAATATGATGAGTGGTACAGTAGTGATGAAGATGAGTTTAGATATGAAGATCCGGAGGGAATTGGAATTATCATAGAAGAGGCATGTAAATTTGTACATAACTGTGTGGATAAAGAAATGTATAAAGAGGGATTTGAAATTGCTGAATTGCTGATAGGACTTAAAATCATGGTAGGTGGGGAATATCAAGATTACTGGGGAGATCCATTTGGAATAGAAGAACTAGAACAATATGAGTTGTCACAAGTAAATTACAAAATGCTGGTAACTGATGCATTATATCTTGCTTATTGTGCAAACACACTGGATGAAAGAACAGATGCCCTGTATATTTTAATACTGAATTCAAGAGAAAAGGATATTACAATAGAGAGGATTATGCAGTGTGGGGAGGAGTTACCAGAATTTGACGAATTTCTTCCCTTATGGACAGCTTATCTTGGTAATAAAGATTCCTATATAGCAGAAAAATTATTAGATGAAGCAATAGATCTTTCGAATAATTCAGAAAAGTTGCTTTCATATGCAAGGATTTATTATAAGCAGCATCCTGGATTATATGAAAAATACATAAAAGAAAATCGTGATAAAATTTGTTTAGAAGAAATGCTTTTAATAGGAAATGAGGCACTTGAACATATAGATACTAAGTATCTTGTGAGAAGTAGAATTGCTTTATTGATGGCAGATGTTATTCTAAAAGAAAAAGGAAAAGTAACCAAAGAAGCTGAACCGTATTGGTTGGAAGCATTTCGCTCTGATACACGTGTAGTTCATTATGTTCGAATGATGATGGAATGCAAGGATTTTTCCCAATGGAAAGAAGAATTACAAAATATTAATCATAAGATGCTTAAAAAGGTGAAGGGGCGGAATATATATTATGATAAACCAATGAATTTACTAGAAAATACGTCAAATATTGAAAATGCTTATTTGATTGCATTGTTAAATGGCGAATATAATTATGTAAAAGATCATGGGATGAATTACAAGGGTGCATTAGGATGGAGTTTATCCTATATGAAAAAAGGACTGGCGATATTTTTATTGATTTTATTGAACAAAGAAGAATTATCAGAAGGTGGAAAGGCAATGCTTTCTAAAATTGTTTCTTCCGTTGCTTTTACAACAGGAGAATACAGACAAGGCGTTTCTGTTGAAATAAATGAAACGGACACGGAATGGTTTTGGAAATGCTTCCATAGATCAAAGGTGCTAAACCCAATGACTGAAAGTGAACAGGAGCTATACTTAGGATGGGTGGAAGAGCTTGTAAAGAAGCGGGTAGGCGGTATTATGGAAGGTAATCATAGAAATTACTACTATGAGTGTGCGGAATATATTGCAGCATTAGGTGAGGTTTTAGAATCCAGAGGAGTTTTAAATGGTAAACAAAAATTAATGCTTGAGTATAAGCAAAGCTATTCTAGGAGAAGTGCATTTCATAAAGAATTGAGAACTTGTGGTATGAAAGATGGACGTAAATAAGTTGCAGGAGACAAGGGTGACGCGTGACAGTAACCCCGTCCCCTCGTCATTCCATTATATTTCGTCCACTTCAGTATGTTAGATGTAGCATGGAGATATTAGATTTAAATTATACCGCACGTGATGCAATTAGAGACACTGGATTGTATCTGGAGTTTGTAATGAAGTTCTTGTTGAAAAAGCG
>JAAYPG010000001.1 GCA_012519905.1 Clostridiales bacterium
TTCCTGTTAGGTATATGGATATTAAAGGGTACCCTGGCATTTTATCAGCCCCAATTCCTAAAGAACTGACACGAAAGGCATCAGTTACAGTTATGTCCCCTTGAAAAAAGGAATCTCGTATTGTTCCAGCTGGAACAATGGCTGCATCCACCGGTATGTAATCCTCACCCTCTGCTTGCTTTACTGCATATACATATGCATCACTTATAAGATTCCCCAGAGTGGATTCTTTATGGTTATTCTCAATTTCTTTGGTAGTGGGGAAGCTAAAGGGGGTAGAAGCTACAAGCTCGTCCTTTCTACTTATCCCCCAAGTCTTTATCCAAGGCAGGGGGTACTCTAATCATAATTTATTAATTAGCCCACTCCCACTTAACATCAATCTTATCAATATCAACTTTGTTAACTTTAGATTTGAATCTACTAACCCAATCCGGTTGATCTGGAAGGTCTTTTGAAGGTTCTGTTAATACAGGATAGGTTATATATTCATTCTCCTCTATAACTATACCGTTAAGGGCCCACCATTCCTCGTCAGTAAGCCTTTTATCACTAACAAACTCATAGCTACTATATACCGCCCCTCGGGACAGATATAACTTACCCTCAACTGGTATTACAACATAGATATGGTCAAATAAGCCCGTGGCTAAGGTAAGATAGGCTCCAGGATTAGTTGAAACATCTGTTACCAGCATATCTGTAATATCTACTGCTTCATATTCTTCAGCCGCAGCATATAAAAAGGAGTCAATGATATTTTCCATGTAGGCACCATAATACAATAGCTTGTCATATTCTTCCTCTGTGAGCTTCTCATTTCTTAGTTCCTTTATACTACATTCTATTAGAAACTGAAGAAGCTCTTGATAGTACCTAGCCCCTCTCTCTAGGTGAGATTCTAGCATGTTCCTTTCTCTTAATACCGCCATAGTATATTCTGTCAGGTAAAGTAGCTTGCTGTAGAGATACACATTGGGCTCCACATAGTGATAATGCTCCTTATATATAACTCCATTACCTCCCTCGGCAGCACTCTGTTTTCCATATAATACTGTATCATGCTTAAGCTCAGTATAGCTTCCGAGACTTGTATTAAGTGATTTGGCCCTCCAAGCATCATTGGTCATAAAATAAGGCATACCCGAATCTTTATCGTACTCTGTCAGATTCTCTTTTATCGTCCAAAGCCAGCCATTGTAGAGGTTCTCTCCCCAGACATCTACATTATATTCAGAGACCTCTTCCTTAAGAGAATTATATACATCTATATATTCAGGCCATTTATCTTGAGGTCTATAGTAATTTATCATAAGGTCTTCGGCTGTTTCACTACCAAGAACACCCATAACATCAAGGGCTGATGGTAAAGGCCTTATGATTGGCATCATAAGCTCCTGCATAATGTAGCTGTCCATAATATAACGCTGTCCCATATATCTAAACTGCTTTCCTGTAGGAGTCGTTATTGGGTCTTCTATCAAGTCCGATTCTCGTATGAATCTGCCCTGAATCTTAGGCTCGGGTAAGTCCTTTACTGCCTGAGCTAGCTTATCATAATATTCATCATCATCAAAAATATTGGGATCGCTGGTCTCACCAAATACCTCTAACCTTAAGCCATTCATCATAAAAACATTTATATCATCAGAGTCTCCCACATATTGCTTGGTGGGCTGATATATGTTATTCCAAAGCTCAGCATCACATATAAACTCCGAATCCAGGAAGGTGGTATAGGACATTAATAAGGACTGTAGTACGTTTTCATAAATATAATTACCATCCTCATCATAGAATGGAAGCGGTGCCGTACCAAACCAGATCATGGCCTTAAAATATCGTCCCAATTTCTCACTTCTTGTGTAATGGCCTCTTACAGTAAACTGAGAATAATCCAAATCAAAAGCCAATAAGGGTGACATGGTGAAATTATCAGCAGCCTCTATAAGATTAAACTCCTCCTTAGCAATCTTTATGAGCTCATCATTAATTTCAAGCTCAATATCCATATTGTCAAGCATTAGCATTCTAGCCACTAGAAAATAAACTATATTCTTCTCCTGTAGAGCCTTCATATCTTTATCCTCTAGAATATCAAGTAAACGAATAGATTTATCTAGCATTTGATCTGTTAAAATATCCATATAGTTATATAGATAATCAGATTCAATGTGCAATAATGATTTGTCAAAGAAATGATGGTAAAGGTGCAAAACCGAATCAGAAGTAACAAAATTAGGCACCTTCAGATACTCGTTGACATCATAAATATGGTTCATTCTAGTATTGCTGCCAGGTAATACAACAAACCCATTCTTAGACAGCATATCTTTTTGCTCATCAGTAAACCCCTTAAAATATTTTATATTTTCAATATTAGATAAATCCTTCTTAATCTTATAAGGGTCTACCTTTGCCTCAAAGCTAGGCATGATAAAATCAGGCTGACTAACTCCTGTATGCGTTACCGTAGCCCATTCACTATTAAGCCTAAGAGGCTTTGGTCCTTCAGGAATAATTACAGCTTCATTTGGATTATCCTCAGCTAGAATATTCTTATGAGCAGTTTCATCCCTATCACTATCACTATTACTGGCTTCATCCTCTAAATCGGAACCCACACTCTGCTCATCTCCTAGATCTGATATCTGATTGGCTGGCTCCTCTTTCTTCCCTTTACTGCATCCTGTTATAAGCAAACATACACACAGAATAACAGATATCCATTTCTTCAAAATATAACCTCCCCTTGCTCAATTATATACCATTTATATTTTACAGCATGTCATTATAGTTATAGTAAGTTTTCTCTGTCATATGCCTTGTCTAATATAAGGTCTTTGAAACATCTGTCCTATCTATTAGCTAATTATCCCCTTTAGGTAGAAGCTTGCCATCAACTACTGATAGAGTCCGGACTACCTCTTGTTTGTCCTCATAATATGTAATCTCCAACGCATTTTCTTCCTTCATAATAATATTCTGAATACTAGGATAAGCTTGGCTGTCTGCTATCATAAAGAAGCCAAAATCAAACCAGGAATATATACTAATCTTCTCCATATTCTCCTCGGCTTGCTCAATAAATACTAACTCCTGTCCCGGTGTAGAAAGTAATTCCATAGGATAAAAGTCTCTCCATATACCTGCAATCCGTGAACCGGTCCATTTCCTTGCTAGAATATTATCCTGATAATTAAATATGAACATTCGGTTTTTTATTTCCTTATCATATGGGGTGGTTTTTCGAAGAGCTATCAAGATTTCCTGGATACTATCTCCATCGATATCAGCCACATCAACCTTCCAAGGCATTAGGTTCTTAAAATCATTTTCATAAACCCTGTGCCAGGTATCATTTTCTCTTTTAAATACCGCAAATAAATCTCCGTACTCTTCTATTCGCTTCCTATTTATTAGTGTATAAACATAGGGCTCGGCTATTGTGTAATCAATCAGCAGTTCATCTTCATGTAAGGCTGAGGATAATTCCCCCTTAGAATTCTTATGCAAGCCGGACAAATATAGTCCAAATAAAAGCACTATAATTATCAGAAGCAAAATTATGTATTTCCTTGATTTAGAAGCTATCATTCTTAAATTCATTAGGATACCTTTCATTATGATTAATAAGAAGCCCCCTTCTGCCTTTATCTTTTGCTCTTGTTTATTCTACTACTAATACTCTATCTTCTCCAGATACAGACCCCATGGGTCCGCCATTCTCCCGGTATCTTTCCTAATACCTGAGTCAATAATATCCGGAATAGCCTTGGCATCTATTTCACCCAGCCCTACCGAGACAAGGGTACCTACTATCTTCCTAACCATATTATAGAGGAAGCCATCACCAGATATTCTGATATTAATAAAACCTTCTTCCTCCTTAATATCAATAGAGATAATATTTCTAACCATGGACTTTTTCTTGGATTTGGCATTGGAATAGGCGGTAAAGTCATGCTCCCCGATAAAATAACTTCCTGCCTTAAGCATATCAGTAAGGTTCAGCTTTTCCGCTACATGCATACTATATTTTCTCATAAAAGGATGGGAAAACTCCTTGTTCCAAATCTTATAAAGATATGTCTTAGATTTGGCATTATATCTGGCATGAAACCTGTCTGATACAATATCTACATCAACCACACTTATATCCTCTGGTAGATAACGGTTAAAATATTTCTTAACTTCAACCTCGGAAAAGTTTTTCTTTGTATGAAAGTTCGCTATTTGGCCAAAGGCATGAACCCCTGCATCGGTTCTGCTGCAACCTATGATATCTGTGGCTTCACCAACCATCTCAGCTAGAACCCTTTCTAGCTTTCCCTGAATCGTATTATCTGTGTTAGCTAGCCTTTGCCAGCCCCTATATCGGCCCCCGTCATATTGAATTGTCAGTCTGTAATTTGGCATAGTTAATCTCCGTATATAAAGTAATTAATCTGATTTAGTTTTAGCAGATTAGTAGCTTGAAAGCTACGTTTTCACAACGGTTCAGCAAAGCTGAACCATTCGCGTTACGCTTATCCAAGCAGATTACCACAATTTATCACGACATAAAAAGAATGTCGCATAAATCATGCTAATTCACTTTGACTAATCCGTTTATTCGCGTACATTATAACACAATAAGATTACATCTACAATAAATGGCAGATAGGTCTTTTGCCTTCTGCCATTTAAAATATATACTATTTTTCTATTCTTAAAACTTTACCCATGAACAAGATAGTGTCAGTAACATCATCGTTTATGATGAATACAAAGGGGCGGTCAGCAATAAAAGTTATAGGCTCAGCTGCCGATGTACATACCACTTCTGCTACAGTTGCTGCTGCCGCTTCACTTCCCTCTTCATTAACCTCTATTACTGCTTTGTGCATTACATCACTGATTGTGACATTCTCTCTAATAGCTGAAAAATCTGCCTCCCTGCTAAAGGCTTCTTCTATTCCGAGAGAAATTAAGCTATCCTTAAGACTCTTTGTGCCATATTCCAGCTTGAATCTCGGAATACGAAATACGATATCATCTCTATCGGTAACTGTCCTTTTAATGCCCATCCAATTCTCAAGGGTCAGATAGCTAATAAACTCATTTATATTAGTTCCCTCTGCAGGAAGTATAATGTACATGGATATCTTACCATCTCCATAGGGCAGACGAACAGCCTTATACTTCTCACAGCTGGTGAATTCAACTGAGCCTTCTGATTTTCTCATCATCTTTACTGTCTGTAGCTCTCCATCATCTGCATAGAACTTATCCTGATAGGTTAGCTTAGTATCAAACTGCTCAGCCCATTCCCCCTTGAAATAGATGGCATTTATAAGATACATAAGAACATCTTCGGATATCGGGGGCTCAAGCATCTTAGTAATCTTGCCATTGGTGGCATTATCAATCCAGTTATTTATGATCTCTACTGCTTTATTATCAGAAAAATCAAGAGATTTTACCTCTGCCTTGAAGTTATCTTTATTGGCCTGGATAAATTCATCATTGACCTTCTCTCCATCTCTTATCCAAACTGAATTTCCTATATCTAGCTCTATCTTATCGTCAATCCGTTCATGATAATTGATTAAATTAAGAAAGCTTTCATTTACTATTTCTCGGTCAAGTCCTGACAAGCCAAGGGTCTTTTCCATACCATCCTTAGTTGATGTTTCGGCTCCATTATAGGCCATAATCAGGGCCTGTGAGATACTTAAGGGTGATATAAGGACATTCTCCTTAGGATCCTCTTCATTCAGCTTCTTGAAAATATTAAAAGCGAAGTCCTGGTTGCCTTTCACAAGAGCTGAATCAATCTTATCTATCTCATATCCCATTTTACTAGAGCTTGAAAAGTCTGAAGGCGGGCCAGTCAAATCATCCAATACTTGAGTGGATAACCCAATGTCTTTATCAGCAGATACTATGTCTACAGCAGAATTGTCTTTCATTATTGTTTCCTTATTGCCTGAACAGGAAGTCAATACTAGAACTAGACCAATAAGTAGAAGCTTAATCTTCATAATTTAATCACCTTTCATTAATTATTAACCATAGGTAATTGCGAAACTCACGAAAACCTTTGTTTCTTGTGCAAGTTTAACAAGGACCACAAGCAGGTACTCTGAGACCGTCGGTACTTAGGTGACGTACTTTGGCACCTTATGTACCGTTACGAGGCGAAGGTAGCGAAAGCGGGCCTGCGATGGTCTGTTAAACTCGCACAGGATCATAAAGCAAGGTATAGTTTCGCAATTACCTATTTATTAACTATCATTTTTTTCTTATATATTAGACGACACCCTCTTCCTTATTGTTCCATTATCTATAATCTGCCTCTATGTCTTATACAAAAATACACCAACGTACCCCGAACTTATCTATTAGGTCCGCCTCTAGGGAACTATAACTACAGGGGCCTAAAGGAGAAATGATTACTGCTTCATCTTTTAGTGCATCATATATTTTCTGAACAATAGGCTCTTTGCCTTCTCCAAAGTGCAAGCAGAACATCATGGTATTTCCTGTACACACATTTTCATCAATTAACTCACTCACTGCCATTATCTGCCCAAAAATATCAAGCTCAGAATGCATTAAAGTTCCGTCCGGATTTGGATAAGTACACAATACCTTAGCATCAAATACATTCTGGTAGAATTCAAGTGCTTTGTTACTAGCTTTAACAAAAACCTGCATCATTGATCTATTCATCTTCTTCCCCCTAACATCATTTTTTTTAGTAACTAGATATTTTATTATATCACATGAATATGACAAAGTAAGGTAAAATGTGGATTTTTACAATTATTAGTTATATGATTAGTTTAATTAATAAAAATAATTGAAAAGAGGGAACATGTATGAAGTGGATATAAAAACACATAAAGAAAAATTATATACGCACTAAGCCTTATTATAATACTTTGCATAATAATCTATAATTTTACTTTTAGAAATAAATATGCTACTATACGTTATACTTATACTAATACTAGTACAGATAAAAAAGATATTACTTTAGGCTTTTTAAGAACTACTTCTGACTTTAATAAAATATTAATATAATACCGCTTTTTGTGATATAATGAGTCGTGAATATTTAGCATATAAAAAATATGGCGGTGACTTCATGCATTATATTGTATTTGATTTGGAATTTAATCAGGACCCTGATTCCTTAATAGATTTAAGGCTTAAGCCCGAAACACCCGAGAAAAAAAGCAAATATCCCTTTGAAATAATCCAGTTTGGTGCAGTTAAGCTAGACATGGATTTTAATACTGTAGGAACCTTTAATCGTCTAGTAAAGCCTTCTATATATTCTCGCATAAGTGAATTTGTCACTGAGCTTACGGGCATAAGAACCGATAGTCTAGCTTCTGAGCCTACTTTTAGTCAGGTCTATAGTGACTTTTTAGAATTTGTAAATGAGACTGAGACCATATTTTGCATCTGGGGAATGATAGATATGAAAGAGCTATTTAGAAATGTTATTTATCATGGACTGGATGAAAATCTACTACCAAAAAGGTATATCAATATTCAGCCCCACACATCAGTACACCTTGGTCAACCAAAGAAAAGGCCTCTTGGTCTTGGCTACTGCGTGGAAGCTTTAGGTATCGATACAAGATACCCTTTCCATGATGCACTAAACGATGCTCTTTATACTGCCGAGGTCTTTAAAAGAATCTATAATCCTTCAATTAAGGCAAGACGATATGACCCTACTATATCAATGAAGCCAATAAGAAATGTCAAAATGACTCTGGATTTTCCTAAGCTTATATCACAGCTTGAGAAAATGTTTCAGCAAGAAATGACCACAGAGGAAAAAGAAATCATCCGCCTTGCCTATCATATGGGTAAGACAGGCCAA
>JAAYPG010000064.1 GCA_012519905.1 Clostridiales bacterium
AAATCTTCTCTCAGTTTTTCTAAAGGAATTGCATTAGTATTTTCAAATCGATTTATTTCCATACCAAATTTGTGCTGTGGTAAGTATTCATCGATTCTCTTAACACATTCTGGATCATCCTTATACATTTCTTTCCAGTCCATTAAAGAAGTTTTATTACTCAAATACATAATTCCACAAATAGCTTTCATAGGGCTACTGACATATATATATGCCTTAACGGGTTCATCCGGGAACACCTTTCTATGTTCATAAATTTTTTCTCCAGATAGCACCTTCTTATACACATCTTCTCTTAAACTTAATAACATCGTTCTCACTATAAAATCTCCAATCACTATCAATAATCCTATCTCCACAACCTGCACACTTTCAATCCTGTCAACTCAACCTTCCAATAAATCTAACATGGATATGTTCGGTTCTTTGATAGGCAAAAAATCCGAGAGCCGAAACTCTGACCTCAGCTCTCGGAAATCCCCTTATTTCAAGCCTTTTTCACACCCTATTTATCAACCCTTGACATCAATACGACACTCTCCACATGCACCGTCTGCGGAAACATGTCTACCCCACATACCTTCTCCACCTTATATCCACTTTCTTGCAATATCTCCAGATCCCTTACCAATGAGGTTGGTTTACAGGATATATAAACGATACGATCCACTCCAAAGTCTATAATCTTATTTAGTGCCTTTGGATGCACCCCATCCCTGGGAGGATCAAGCACTATGATATCCGGTTTTTCCTTTAGGTCATCTATTACCTTTAGCACATCTCCGGCTATGAATTCACAGTTACTAATTTCATTGAGTAAGGCATTTTCCTTAGCGGCCTCCACAGCCTCCTCTACAATCTCAATACCTGTCACCTTTTTTGCTACCGGTGCCAGTAGTTGTGCTATAGTTCCAGTTCCACTATATAGATCAAAGATATTCATATCCTTGGTATCACCTATATACTCCCTGGCCTTTGTGTATAGCACCTCTGCCCCAAGAGAATTAGTCTGAAAAAATGAATATGCAGATATCTTAAATCTTAGGCCCAATATCTCCTCATAGATATGATCCCTGCCATATAGGAGCTCTGTCCTATCACTTTGAACCACATCCGCCTTACTATCATTATATGAGTGTAATACTCCGGCTATAGTTCCATCTAACTTAAGATTATCTAACAGGTT
Organism: Clostridiales bacterium; assembly: GCA_012519905.1. Taxonomy (GTDB): domain Bacteria; phylum Bacillota; class Clostridia; order Lachnospirales; family Lachnospiraceae; genus Mobilitalea. The sequence continues at coordinate 1,187 of JAAYPG010000064.1, forward strand.
AATAAGTCCATCCAGCATCTCTCTTTCATTAGTTGCTTCATCATACTGGGAACTTGTAACCAGATTTATAAGTATTTCCCCGGTCTTAATAGCCTTTCTAACCACTAGATGACGCAGATATCCCTTGTGCGTGAGCTTATGATAATAATCTATGCCCAGCCCAGCAAAATACTCTAGTACACAGGACAGGATTATATTATAATCCTTATCCACTATTGCACAGTCAGCTGTCGTAAGAATATCATGAAAGCTTCTTCTTTTATGAAGGCCTAATGACAGCGGTCCATCCTTATATTCATCACCAAATGAGAACTCCATCTTATTGCGATAGCCCCATTCGGCAGGACTTCCTATGATCCCTTCAAATGTGTAATCCTCACACACTTTGTCAATCAAATTCTTAATTTGGTCTTTTTTCAGCTCTAGCTGCCTCTCATAGGAAAGAGTATGATAATTACATCCTCCGCATTCACCGAATACACTACATGCCTGTTCTCTGGTCTCAAGTTGAGATTTTTCTATAATCTCTACTAATCTTCCTTCCGCTCTGTCCTTTCTTATTTTATTTATCACAAAGCGAATCATTTGCCCGGGGATGGTATTTTTAATAATTACCCTCTTCCCTTCAATATCTACAATACCTTTATTGGGAAACTCCACACGAAGTACCCTTCCTTCATAAATTTGTCCTTTTTTCATATATTTAACGGCTAAGTATCTAAATATTACATATACTTTAACGCCTATTTCCTCCCTTTTTATTTACTCTGTTTATTATAAGGATTAGCTATTGGTTTGTAAAGTTTACTTTCAAAAAGTATTATTTGTACTAAATATAACCATATTTAACTATTTTTATCTACACCCATGCTTTATAATATAATATTGACATTAATAGACAATTCTTAGAAGGCACATATATACCCATGCTTAATAAAATAATAAGGGAGGTTATGTATTATGAAAAAATTAATACCAATCATTTTAATAATTGCTCTAATCCTTTCACTTACATCCTGTGGTAAGCCTAAGGAAGTTAAAGAGCTTGAGAAACTTACAAAGGCTCTCAGCGAAATAGCCATTGAGGAAGGCGAAGATCTTTTCAGCGATATAGCAGATTCTATCGACGATATCGACTACGGGGATTTTTCAGATGACGATATTGTTGCTTCTTCTGATGTAGAGGCAGGCAATACGCCGGGCTCGGAGCTATCTGATTTTTTCAACTTCTATGATACTGCACTTGATCCTTTTGAAGAGGCTATTAATAATTGGGAAGCAGATGATTTCTTCATGTTTGATGCTGCTTTGGACTATATGTCTCCTAGCCTACATTTTCTTTCTATGAGTCTATATGATGTTCTATATCTCTTTGGTGCGGACGAAGGGGAGTACAGAGAAGTTAATGGAAATATAATAGAATTTGGAAAAGAATATGCAAGAGTGGAAGATGGTTATTCTCACAATGATAAAAAAGGTGATGTTTACGTGGAAAAAGGAATCCTCGACAATTCTGCTAAAACTCTTTTCTTTGAATCTTATGTTGAACGGGATGGTGAGAAACTTTCCAGAGGTATCTCAGAGGTGGTTTGTCTTTCAGATGGTACATTCATCGTACAGACACTTAGAAAGGATATGGTGCATGATGAAAGACTGGAGGATAAGGGAGACGCATATTTTATGGTCTTTAATAAGGATAGGCTTGAAGTAATCAAAGCTACTTTTGCACCAGATGTGAATTTTACCTATAAATCTATTATAGGTAATGGCAAGACAACTGTTGAAGATATGGCCCAGGGCTATACACTGATTAGAAAAATGACAGTAGCCGATAATGTGGCTAAAGTAGATAAATATTAAGACAAGTGAAAAGTGGGGACGTTTCAGGGGAAAGGTCCCCTTGTCCTGTCTCAAGCGTCCCCTCTATCTCACCCTTGTCTCTTTCAAAGGTTTAGATATCCTCTTCTCGCAGCCTATATATAATGAATTTTTCATATTTATCGATGGCCCAGGGTATCTTTATTTTATTTATTATCTCAAAGGGCGTATTGTCCTTAAGAAATTTCTTATACTCTGGTAGTGGATAGTAAAGTATTAGATCTACTGTTCTGTTAGCCTCTCTTATGGAGTGTAGAATATTGGTAACAACCTTCTTGAATATTTGAACAGAGAATGGATTAAAGAAATAAAAGCAATTATCCTCATCATCTATCTCATAATGCTCAGCCAGGCCATATTGTAGATTAATTGGAGCATTGATATGCCTCGCCTTTAGCCTATAGCTTGATTTATTATCTAAGGCTTCCTCATATGTATCGGCATTTACTTCTATACCTGTAACTGGAAGCTGAAATCGGTTATGTATATAAAATGTCACCCTGCCTCTACCACATCCAAAGTCTACGACCTTATCAGTTTTATCTAATTTATAGTACTTAAATAATTTGTCTAAGGCCTTATAGGGTGTGGCTTCATAACGGTTATATTGAACTCTTCTATCTTTCCATTCCCTTATACCCACAGTTTTTATTCCTAATGATTTGTCTCTTTTTCTTTCGCCCATAAACATCTCCTTTCAGTAATTACTCTACAGGCATTTTATGGTTTCTTTTGCATATAAAATGGCTCCCGCCTATCAAAACGGAAGCCACCTTTGGTTTTCTTTATTTCTAAATCTATGTTTAGTTTAAATCAATCAAACTACTGCTCCAATCCTTCCACATCAGCTAGATAGGTAATAGCTATGATTTCATCATTCATTGTTATAAACTGAAGCTTAGAATCATCCTTAGTATAGGTATAGGATCCCGATGACTCTATATAATCACTTCCATAGGCTGCTATCATATCTTCCACAGTCGATCCAAGATAGATTCCCTCGGGAGTACTTACTGTATCATCCATAAGATTAACAGCTGAGATATAATCCTTATTGTCCAAGGGATAAGTTGTTATCTCAAAGCCTGGGTAAGTATAGAATTTATCTAGTCCCTTAAAGGCACAGCTTTCCGCTTCAAAATAATTAAGTTCTTCTCCTAAGGCATCAATTACTGGAACCACGTCTGTATTCATATATATATCGACATTATTATACTCAAATGAAAAACCTGAGGGTTCCTTTGCAATATCATCTTGCTTCTTATCTGTGTCATTATCCTCATTCACAGGTATGTCAGTTTTATTATTATTATCTGCAGTATCTTCCTTAGCACCGCACCCTGTTAGTAATAAGGCAACCAATATCATAAGAAATATCTTTCTCATTCTTCTTCTCCTATTATTCAAGTTTTGTTCAAGTACGTCCCAGCGTACCTGCGCAGCTATTTTTATTCATTCAATGATAATATCCTTATCGAGAATATTTTATTCCATACAGCTAGATTTGTCAATTATTCAGTAGTAGCTACTTAATCCTCTTCAGCTCCGCCTCCAATAGTCTGGGCAATAGCTCCATAGCTCTTAAGATATCCGTACTCCTCAAGCTCCCTCTCCTGGTCTTCCTTCATGGCATAATAGAAGTCCACCTTATCCTGCCATATATTTTCATATTCCTCTTCACCTCTGTGATCAGGAAGTTTAAAATCATTACTTAATATTTCTCCAAAATAATCTGTGAACTTCTCTGCTCCTGATAGATTTAGATGAAGTCCTCCATCGAAGGTATCCTTGTCGTATTCTATTCCTATCTCGTCCTCGGCTACATCAAGAAAATTGATATAGGTTAGATCATTCTCCTGGGCAAAATCCACCATCTGCTGATCCCACTCTGGATACCAATAAGGATAGACGCTCGGTGATTTTATTAGGATTAATTCAATACCATTATCCTTACAAAGCTTTGTCATCTTCTCCAGATAATAATAGCTGTTATCTCCAAAATTATAATCTGCCAATACCCTGCCCTTGGGTATATAACCCACAGGCTTTATATCAACTCTCATAAGATATCCATTATGGGATTGCTTATCCTTGCCAAATAAATATCTAAAATCCTCTGTCTTTATATCATTCCATCTGGAATGATAACGTAGTAGAGGGAAAATGTATGTTATAAGGTCCTCATCATCCATCATAGAGGCCTTAATGGCGTTTATCTTATGTCCTGAAAGCTTCATGCCATCCAGTGTCAGCCTATTATATGCCTCCTTCTGAGGCTCATTATATTTCATTGATAATACATTAAACACTACAGCCTTGGGCTTTTCATATGCTAGCGTTTCCTCCAGTAGATAATAGGACTGCCAAATGAGCTGCTGAGCACTACCCCTTATGTAGCTAGTTATGCCGTATTTTTCCCATAGAGTAACCGGAGATATATTGGAGAAGACCTCACAATCCCCTACAAAGATTAGGTCATGCTTTTTTTCTTCCTTGTAATACTCCTCTACCAAATTCCCTTCTGGGATTTCTGACATATATTTAGGCATAAATAGCTCCTGTATAAATAAAATCACAAGAAGAAGTAGAGCCAGAGCCACTATATTAATAAGTGCTTTTTTTATCTTCATGACCGATTCCAGCCTTTCTTATTAAATCAGAAGATTCTTAAAATCTATCTTAAACCACGAAATTGTGCTCAGCCGCCTGAGCTTATATCAACCGATGTGGTTAGAACTGACTATATATAAATTGACTAGCATCATATCCCACACCATATGCTCCAAATATCAATATTGATATAATCAGTATAAAATATGACAAATATCTTACTGTTAAGGGTTTTGTAGCTAGCTTTTCCCTATAACCAATAGATCTAGATGCCATACTAACATATATTATTAGGAATACGGCAGGTATTAATACCATATAGTCATAGATGCTTAGTCCAAGTCCTAGAAGTCCGCCATTGAATAGCTCCTCCCAGTTCCATTTTGTAAATACAGTTCCATACATCCTAAAGGTTGTTCCGACATTTCTGTAGCAGTCTAGGGTACGAAGAAAGCTCATCAGCCAGAAGGTCCTTGCCACCTGAAATAGTCTATACCAGAAGGTATTTAGTACATTAAATCGCTTATGAAAACGTTCATATAAAGGAACACATTCCTGAGATACTAGTATTACCAAACAGTTTAGTAATCCCCATACTATAAAGTTCCATGCCGCTCCATGCCATACACCTGTTGTAAACCATACTATGATTGAGGCTATATATACAGGAATCCTTTTTCCTATAGCATCACCGAATACTTTTCTACATTTCTTCGAAAGATTTAACATGGATTTACTAACTGATATAGGGAAAAACATATATTCTCGGAACCAGGTGCCCAGTGTAATATGCCATCTTCTCCAGTATTCCGTAATGGATTTTGAGAAATAGGGCCTTTCGAAGTTCTCCTTCAATCTGATTCCGAATATCTCTGCCACACCTATGGCTATATCTATTCCCCCAGTAAAATCCCCATAGAGACAAATTGCATAAAAGAACATACCGACAAGTACATATACTCCTTGGTATTCATCAGGATTTCTTATTATAGTATTTACCGCCACCAGTAATCTATCAGCAATAACAAGCTTCTTAAAGAAGCCCCATAATATTCTTTGTAAGCCAAAGGATATTCCCTTGGTATCAAATGAATGACTGCTAAATAATTGATCCTTCAAATCATCAAACCTATTTATAGGTCCTTGAATCAATTGAGGAAAGAAGGACACAAATAATGCTAGCTTAAAGATATTCCTCTCATATGGATACTTGTCCCTATAAACATCGATAATATAACCCATGGTTTGAAATGTATAAAAGGATATTCCTAAAGGCAAAACAAAACCAAGGACTGGAATATCCTTGTCGATTCTCAGTAAATCAAGCACTGAATTTATATTAAGTATAGTAAAATCAGAATACTTAAGAACTGCCAGAATACCAAAATTAAAAACCATACATAGCACAAGCCACAATCTCTGCCTTCTCTTAGCCTGCGCTTTATAGGTCTTTCTCTGCTCTCTTGTTAAGGCTTCCTTGTTTTTCTTAAGATATTCTACTTGAGTAGTATGGATTTTACCAATCTTGTAGCTAGCCAAATAGGTTGTTATCGTTGTTGCCAGAATATAGGCTAAATACCCTAAGCCAGCATAGCTATAAAATACATAGCTTGCCAGTAATAATAAGATCCATTGGAACTTCCTCGGTATTATATAATATAGTAGAAATACTACTATTACAAATAAGATAAACTCATATGATGTAAAAAGCATAAAGCCCCCTATTATTCATCCTCCAGTAATCTTTCAATCAAGGCATGGATAGCCTTGGCGGAGTTAAAATTCTCCGGTATTATCTCTTCCACCGGAATATTTACATCGAATTCCTCACTAAGGTCAGATATAAGGGTTACAATGTCAAAGGAATCGATGATTTTATCATCAATTAAAGTCTTACATGTTTCAAAATCCACCTCAGGATGCAATCCTTCTAAAATCTCAAGTATCTGTTCCATCTCTTATTCTCCTATTATTGTTTTATTTTCTTATTTATTTTGATTTATAGCTTTCCTTTAATAGTACACGATTAATCTTTCCATTGGAAGTCAAGGGCATACTCTCTATATTCTCTATCACATTAGGCACCATGTATCTTGGCAGCTTTTGCTTAAGAAATGCTGCAACCTCTGCCTTGGTTATGTCTCCAACATAATATAGAATAATCTTCTTCTTAACCTCATCAAATATACAACAGGCTGACTTTATATCTTCCTGCATATTTGCTACAACCTCAATTTCTCCCAGCTCAATACGGTGTCCCATATGCTTAATCTGGTTATCCTTACGGGATACGAATACTAGCTCGCCCCTGTCGTTATATTTACCCAAGTCTCCTGTTCTATATATTAGCTCAGGATATGAGCTGTTTAAGGGGTTTTGGACAAAGACTTCATTGGTCTTTTCAAAATTCTTATAATAACCTAGTGTAAGTGATGTTCCACGAATGCAGATTTCACCCACTTCACCCTTCTTTGCTTCTTTATCCTCATCATCAAAAAGTATTATTTCAGTATTCTTAAATGGTCTTCCTATGGGAATAGCCTCATCCAATTCAAAATCCCTGTCAACCTCATAATAACATGACATACCAGTACACTCAGTAGGCCCGTACAGGTTAATGAATCTTGCCTTGGGAAGATTCTGCCTCCAAAGCTTAAACTGCTTTATGGGAAACACCTCGCTACCGAATGCTATGGTATGAAGATACTCTGGTTTTGCCTTCTCAAATGTACCAAAGGCTGATATCATGGTCAGGGCTGACACAACCCAGCATACAGTATTAATCTTCTTTTCATTTAGAAAATCCACCAGCTTTAAGGGGAACATGAAGAGACTCTTGGGTATAATATAAGTGGTTGCCCCGTATTTTAAGGTGGGATAAAGCTCCTTAAGACAGGCGTCCACATAAAGGGGAGTCTGATTACCGAATACAGTATTCTCATCAATCCTCAGCAGATCCGAAAGGTTCTCTATATAATCAATAACTGAGCGGTGACATGCCACAACTCCCTTAGGTATTCCGGTTGAACCCGATGTAAATACTATATATATAGGATCGGTATCAATCTGCCTGTCTCTAATATTAGCCAATAGAAGCTCATCGCTAGCTGTCTTTATGATGTCATCATAAAGATATGTCTGTCCACTATAATTAAATCCCTCAATAGATTTAATGGTGTCCTCATCACATATTACAGCCTTGGGATTTAAGCTTTGAAATATAAGCTCTATACGATGTCTAGGCATTTCCTCATCTATGGGAACATAATAGCATCCTGAATATATAACTCCATAGAAGGTTATTATAGCACTCGGATGTTTACCCATAAATACTACCACAGGCTCCTTGTAGTATCCCTCCTGAGACAAGAATGTTCCTATTGCTCTAGACTTATCATATACCTCCCTAAAGCTAGCTCCATAATTTTCATCAGCATATGCAATTTTATCTGGTACACTTTTGACTATATTCTCTAAATATTCTAATACATTATTCTGCATCATTCTCATGCCTTCCTGATTATGTATTTTATATCTTTATTAAATAACTATATATCTAGCCTTATTCACTTGAAAATGCTCTATCATGTAATAAGATTAGTATATTCATTTTTTAACCTAGCACCACAAAATTTCACACTACACATAGCCAGAACCTCTAAAGCATCGATAAATCCTGACCCTATATTCTCATCTCGTTTTATCAATGAAAGCTCGGTACAACCTAGGATAATCGTATCCGCTCCCTTATCCTTAAGCTCGTCCTTAACCTGGTTAAACTGCTCCATATTAACAGGCTTACCAGCTTTTACATTCTTATATATCAAGCTTGTTACTAGACACTGACTTTGGCTTGACAATATTATGGGCTCAATATTACATTTTAAAAGCTCATTCTGGAATAGACCACTTGCCATTGTGCCCTCTGTAGCCATAATACCAGCACTCTTAACATTATGCTCCTTTAGATATCTTACCGTCTCATGTATTATATGGATTATAGGAGCCTTTATACCATCTGACAATTCCTCATAAAAATAATGGGCTGTAATGCATGGAATAGCTATACAATCAGCTCCTAATTCTACTAATGATTTGCCCGCTTCTATCAAATGTGACAGAGGACTCTCGGTGCTTCTACCCAGGATGTAATCAGTTCTATCAGGTATAGATGGCTTACTGATTATGTTAATATCAATATGCTCCTGGTCATGATAGGCATCAGTCATGCGACTAACCAGCTCATAAAAATATGCAGTTGCAACCGGTCCTAATCCTCCAATAACACCTAATTTTTTAGCCATCTTATCTCCTTCCGATCTGTCTCATACTCTAATTATGCTAATTTTAGTTGGATTTATTTCGTTCTATATATGGCTCCATAAATCATCATTTTTCAGGTGTTGCAGGATATAATGACTTATCAAAGGTATAATAGTTATTGCCTCTTTTCTTTGTATATGCCTCCACTTCAGCATCAGTAAGCATAAAGGTGGCCATTTTATCCTTATTTGGACATGTATCAAAATGATACCATCCATCTCCACAATTAATCAGATTCCAAAAATGCTGAGTTTTTCCCCCAACTCTGGTTACCCTCATATTATCTATTCCTGCATGAGTTAGAAAGGCTTCAGATACTGCGTAGTAAGTAAAGCAATCTCCAAGTCCATTTGATATTCCTCTGTAGGCCTCTTTCATCCAATCCGATTTGTCTGATGAACCAGTATAAGCCACATGGCCCTTAACCCATTTATAAATCTCATAGGCCACTTCTCTTTGAGTCATGCCCTCTTTAGTGATTTTCTTCAGAATAGGATCTACCTTATCATAAAGCATTTCCTCTGTAACAATAAAGGGCTCCACTGTTATAGTGGCTGTCTCTGTCGCTTTATTTCCGGCAGCATCCACAGCTGTATAATGTACCTTATAGCTACCCACCTTACTTAGATTTACCTTACTTGAATCCACCTTATAAGTAACTTCCTGATCTCTATTGTCCTTAACACTGATACCTTTCTTATATGATACAGTGTCTCCTTCAAATATTGTTTGGTCCTTAATACCATAGAATACAGGAGGCTCAGTGTCCTCCTTAACTGTTAATGTTGATCTAATCTCAGTCTTATTGCCATAAAAATCCTCTACAATTAGTCCAATTTCTTGGCTACCAATCGCCTCAAAATCCGGTATGTTAGCAAAAGACACCTTATAGGGTGATCTATCTATAACATTTGAAACAAAATCAATCGGTGAAAGCTCATCACCCTTCCATGTATCCTTATGAACAGGAGTGGCGGACGGTGGTGTAGTATCTACTACCTCTATGCTTGAGGTTAGTTTCCTTCCATCTACATTAATTTCAATAGAATGAACAGTTGGTTGACTGATATCAAGAGTTGTTAAATCTGAAATAATATCTACTCTGATATTATCATTATCTACAAAATCCTCAGGCTTTATATCAAGCACAGATCCTGCTTCTACCTTTATAGAGCTTTTTACATCCAGTACTAATAGCTTGGTCTCAATTACACTAATATTATTTCCCTGGTCCTCAAGGGCTATCTTAACTAGCTTCTCACCTGGTGCGGATAAGTCCGGCTCTGTTACAAAGGATATAGTAACATCGGTAGCATCTTTCACATTCTGGACAAAATCAGAAGCCTCTAGTTTCTCATCAATTAGTGCTGTGATTTCTACAGGCTCTGCGGTAGGTTCAATAGTATCTACAACCTCAATGTTTGATGTATGGATCTTTCTCTTGACCTGTATCTGGACCTCATACATTCCTGGAGTATTTAAGTCTAGGCTATCTATATCTGTTATAAAACTACCGCTCCTATCCTTATCCAAGAGAAACTGCGATACATCAATAGAGCTGGTTCCTGCTTCAACAACGACAGCATTCGCCACCACTGGTTTCATTTCCAAATATGTTAACCCGGCTACTACTACTAGTGCCAGGAAGCTAAAAGCTATAAGGATTATTTGTAGCAAACGCTTTTTTCTTTTCCTTCTTTTCATGATGCCTCCATATATATAAATACATAATTTTTCCAAAGAATTCTTTGCTCATTTATATATATTAATCTTAAAATAATAGAATGTCAATACAACTATAAACCATATACAATATGACGCTCTTGGACAATAAAACTTTGTAATTTTCACCCTATATTAGTCACTTTTATTGCTTCATATATTATTGACCTTTCTATGAATTTTATGTTTATAGACTCCTTACAAAAACCTGCACATTCACTGGAGATTATGTTATTCGGCTTCAAACGACATTATTCACTCTTTTTCTGTTCTTGCATATTATATTATAGCTACAGATTTATAATCCGTGACCAAAGCAAACTAATAAAGGAGTTGATAATATGAGTTGTTGTAATTTTGGCGGCCGTAGGGATGGCCTGTTCAGAAACTTATGTAGACCTGGCGATAGATTTGATGATAGAAGGGGCTGCCACCATGTTAATTGGGGCTCTTGTAGGGACAACAGATTCTGCCCAGGAAGAGGTCCATCAAGGCCTAGGAATCGTAGACCTTTCTAGCTTATAAAATATACTTTATTGATAAACCTATGCATTATAAGAAACTAGCAGAAAGCCCTTTACTTTAATACTGTATAATGTTAAAATTGTATTGTGTGAAAAGCACTAATGGAGGAAAGGAAGGAGTCCTAACGATGAGCAAAAATATCAGAACACCGGCTGTTGATCATTTATTTGAAGCTATTCTTAGCTTAAAGGATTCTGAAGAGTGTTATACTTTTTTCGAAGATATATGTACAGTAAATGAGCTGCTGTCCCTATCCCAAAGATTTGAGGTGGCACGAATGCTTCGCAAACAAAAAACTTATTTAGAAATCGCTGAGAAGACGGGAGCCTCTACCGCTACTATCAGCCGTGTAAATCGGTCTCTTAATTACGGTAACGATGGCTATGACATGGTTTTCTCACGAATGAAAAGCTTTAATTCTGGAAAATAAATAATTAGGCTTTTTTAAATCTATAAATATGAGGATGCTGATATCTATACAGCATCCTCTTCATCTACTAATATACTTCTACTATAATTATTTATCTGTATTCTTCACGTTGTTCTTTTTAACATTCTCCGTATTTACTGATGTTCTAGTATTATCTTTTGGATCTTTTCCGTTATTAGCAGCCCCTGTATTGCTTGTTTTTCTGTAAGGCTTTAAGGAATTATCAATAATCTGTTCTATTACATGCTTTCTCATATATACATCGAAGCATAGAATACAGATGAAGGAGAACATTGAAAGAAAATCATGGTCCTCCTCATCCTTTACAAAGTCAAAGGATTCCTTGGCCTTAGTCATCTTCCTAATCATATCCTTAGTTAAGGCTTCAGTCTGTTCCTTCTCAAGTCTAAAGATTTCACTATAGATTTCTTCAAGGCCAATATCTGATTTTCCTCCATAGAATCTATCTGTTAGGGGATTAAATATACTCTGAATATCACTTATTGATAATATATTTTTAAAATAATATATAAATATAAGGAGGAACATGTGCTCCTTCGTGTATTTTTTCTTATAAGGTGGAGGAAGCAATTCATTCTTAGTATAGTTATTTATCATAGTCTTCGTCAGAAGCTTGTCCTCACTATACCTTTTGGAGGATTTCAGGTGCTTGTCCATAAAGGTCGTAACCTGATCCATATATAAATCAATATTAGGTATATCATCCGGCATTATATATTTCACATTTTTTAAGTTATTTATTAAGCTGGAGATATACTCCTCTTTTGACATGTCCAATATACTCACCTCTACTTAATTATATAGTATTCGATACTAGATGTCAAAGCAAAAATAGTGATATGCTAGAGACTAAGGCAGGTTTATAAATATGATGAAACCTTGAAACCGACCCTTTGCCGTGCTATACTTACTCTATGCTTTTTGCAAAATATTTAAAGACAGGTAGGTAGATACATGAGTATATATGATACATTAAATCCCGAACAAAAACGTGCAGTTTTACATGATAAAGGCCCGCTTTTAATATTAGCTGGTGCTGGCTCAGGAAAGACCAGAGTTCTAACTCATCGAATTGCATATTTGATTGAGCATAGAGATGTCAATCCTTGGAATATCCTGGCTGTTACCTTTACCAATAAGGCCGCAAGGGAAATGAAAGAAAGGGTGGATCAGATTGTAGGCTACGGCTCAGAGAACATCTGGGTTAGCACCTTCCATTCTACCTGTGTTCGAATCTTAAGACGATTTATTGACAGAATAGGCTACGAGCGTAGCTTTTCCATATATGATTCTGACGATTCAAGGACTCTAATGCGTGAGGTCTGCAAATATCTAGAGATAGATACAAAGCGCATACCTGAGAAAACTATCTTAGGGGCCATCTCTAAGGCTAAGGATGAGCTTATTAGCCCTGAGGAATTCGAAAAAAGTGTTGGCAGTGATTATATGCTTAAAAAGCAAGCCGAAGCCTACAAGGAATATCAGAAGCGTCTTAAGGCAAGTAATGCCTTGGATTTTGATGATTTGATAGTTAAGACCGTTGAACTTTTTATGAATGATAAAGAGGCCCTTACCACCTATCAAAATAGATTCCGTTATATCATGGTAGATGAATATCAGGATACCAATACTGCACAGTTTAGACTAATCCATCTTCTAGCCTCTGGTGTAAATGAAGATGGACAAAAGGAATATAATCTTTGCGTGGTTGGTGATGACGATCAAAGTATTTATAAATTCAGAGGTGCTAATATCCAAAACATCCTCAATTTTGAAAAAACTTTTGCAGGAACCAATGTAATAAAGCTTGAGCAAAACTATCGTTCATCACAAAATATATTGGAGGCTGCCAATGAGGTTATAGCAAATAATATAGGCCGTAAGGAGAAGGCACTTTGGACAGACAATGGTAAAGGCGATCCTGTAGGCTACACCCTCTTCGAATCAGACTTTGATGAAGCAGATAGCATCACCAGCGAGATTAAAAGAACAGTCGAGAACAATGAAGCTAGCTATAATGACTTTGCTATCCTATATAGAACTAACGCTCAGTCCCGAATATTTGAGGAAAAGCTGATACTAAGGAACATTCCATATAGAATCATTGGAAGTGTAAACTTCTATGCCCGAAAAGAGATTAAGGATATTCTTGCCTATCTTAAAACTATAGATAATGGCCTTGACAACATAGCTGTTAAGAGGATTATTAATGTTCCCAGACGGGGTATAGGTCTTACCACTATTGATAGGGTAAATGACTATGCTCTTAATAATGATATGAGCTTTTACGAGGCTCTTACCCGCTCTAATCAAATACCCGGCTTGGAGCGAGCATCCGCTAAGATAACGTCCTTTGTTAGTATGATTGAGGGTCTACGTACTCAGCTGAATCAGGAAAATTATGATCTTACAGAGCTTATTGATGATATATTGGACGCCACAGGCTACTTAAGAGATCTAGAGACTGAGGGTTCTGATGAGGCTGAGGACCGTATAGCCAATATTGACGAGCTAGTCAATAAATTAGTTACATATGCAGAAGGATCTGAGGAGGCCCCAACTCTTAGTGGTTTTTTAGAAGAGGTTGCTCTGGTTTCTGATATAGATAATCTAGATGAAAGTACAGACTCTATAGTGCTTATGACCCTACACAGTGCTAAGGGATTGGAATTTCCTTATGTATATATGTGTGGTATGGAGGAAGGAGTATTCCCCAGCTATATGTCCATCTATGCTGATAATCCACAGGAGGAAATCGAGGAAGAACGAAGACTATGCTATGTAGGAATAACTAGGGCAATGAAACGTCTATCCCTATCTGCTGCCAAGCATAGAATGCTTAGAGGTGAGACCTCATATAACAAGCCATCACGCTTTATTCATGAAATACCTAGATACCTTCTGAAAATAAATATGCCCTCTGACAAGAATAGCAAGAACTCATTTGCATCACAGAATACTTCAACAGCTTCTGGATACCATCATTCGCAGAAGAATTATAAGCCCTTTGCAACGAATGAACCTAAGAATTTTGCAGGAAATAATATAGGTACATTGAGTTATGATGTAGGTGACAATGTAAAACATATCAAATTCGGCATAGGTACGGTTACCGATATTATTATGGGAGGTAAGGATTATGAGGTAACCGTAGATTTCCCCGGTTACGGTACAAAAAAATTAATTGCTTCATTTGCGAAATTAACCAAGGTAGATTAATATTATTTTGAATAAAAAATAACTGGATAAGAAACTATAATCTATAGCAATTCATCCACTAACATGTTATAATAATTATAGAAGGTTCATAATAATGATATGATTCTAACAAGAAAGGAAGTGTAGACATGGGTAATAAATTTGAAGACTTTTTAAGCGCGATAAAGATGGGAGAACTTATGCATAAGAAAAATCCTGAGAAGAAAAAACATACTTTAGTATGTGTCCTCGCAATTATTGGCGCAATTACAGCTGTTGCCGCTATTGCATATGCCGTTTATAGGTATATGAATCCTGATTATCTTGAGGACTTTGATGATGACTTCGACGAATTCGAAGAAGATGATGAAATCGTAGAAACTGTAGCAGATACTGTACCGGGTACCGATACCAATTCACTATAACAATTAAACGATATGCTCCCTTATAAGTAAACTGGTTTTTATAGACCTATCTACTCATAATGGAGCATATCGTATTATTAATATCTTTCATATAATTATAGTCTTTTCATATCTATAGTAGGAGTTATTTTTTCAAAGCCTTTTCGGCATACTCTCTTGTAACGATATCCTCATAAGGAACCCTTTTTTGAAGCTCTCCTGCATCATCTAATATGTCCTGCAATAGGGTCAGACTAGTCTCCTCAAATATCAGATTATCCTTCCATGTATCCTGTTCATAATATCTTGTAACTAGCATAACCAGAGTCTTTTCATCTGTCTCCTTAAACTGTGGTTGTATTGTCTTTGCTATTTCCTCTGGTGTATGACTTCCCACATAATCCATGCCTCTTTGAATAGCATTGGTGAATTTCTGAATTACATCAGGATTCTTTTCAATATAACTCTTTTTTGCGGAAAAAGCTGTATATGGCACCTTACCACTTTCAACGCCAAGGGAAGCTACCACCTTACCGCTACCCTCTAACTCTAAGGCTGTGGCAGCAGGTTCAAACTCTATCGTATAGTCACCCTGACCAGATGCAAATGCCTGTGATGTCAGTCCAAAGTCAATATTCTGAACTATATTGAGGTCCTTGCTTGGATCAATTCCCTGCTTCTTCAGAATATACTCAAAGACCATCTGGGGCATACCACCCTTCCTTCCACCAATAACAGTCTTTCCTTTTATATTGGCCCAAGTAAATTCTTCATTCTTATCCCTAGATACTAGAAAGTTGCCAGCCCGCTGCGTCAGCTGTGCAAAGTTAATGACATAATCCTCTGCACCTTGATTATAGACGTAGATAGACGCCTCAGAGCCCATAAACCCTATCTCACACTCTCCTGATATGACCGCCGTCATAGTCTTGTCTGCTCCCAGACCGTTCACCAAGTTTACCTTTAATCCTTCGTCCTCAAAATAACCTTCCTCAAAAGCCACATACATCGGAGCATAGAAGACCGAGTGAGCAACCTCATTGAGGGTAATCTCTATCATATCGTCCTTTCCTTTACAGCCAGCAAATAAGCTGGCTGTCATTGCAAATAAAGCAAGTACACAGATAAGCTTTCTTCTCATGGATACCTCCCAGAAAATATATTACTCTTACTAATATATGGTAGGGGGTAGGGTTTTGTGATTTAATTGCGACAGGGCTATCGATCCATCTCTGATTTACTATCACTCTCTCTATGATCTGCAATGATTTTTTCTAATTCTTTTAAATCAGAAGAATACATATCTCCTGGAATTGTATTCTTTACCGCACTGGAGGCATTGCCATATTCCAAAGCTTTTTTACAATCGTTGTATTTAAGAATTCC
>JAAYPG010000065.1 GCA_012519905.1 Clostridiales bacterium
ACAGGCTTCGGAAGAAGCGAAGTAAGCAATTTAGATCGTAAAATCACTGTGGAGATGAAGTCTGTTAATCACAGATACTGTGATATTTCGATTAAGCTTCCAAAAAAACTTGGTTTTTTTGAGGTTGCCTTACGGAATTTATTGAAGAAGTATATTGGTAGAGGTAAGGTAGACGTATATATATCATATGAGGATTATACTGAGAATACTGTGACTGTCAAATATAATCCAGACCTGGCCAAGGAATATTATGATAATCTCAATAAAATTAGCCAAGATTTTGGAATAGAAAATGATATAAGAGCCACAGTATTATCCAGATATCCCGATGTATTTACCTTAGAGGAGCAGACTATTGACGAGGGAAAGCTTTGGGAGTTACTAGAAGAGGCTGTAAGAAATGCAGCCGAGGCATTTGTAGAAACAAGAATTACTGAGGGTGAGAATCTTAAGGCAGACCTAAAGACTAAGCTTAATAATATGGTCATGCTTGTAGAGTTTATAGAGGAGAGATCACCTCAAATTGTTAGTGAGTATAGAAATAAGCTGTTAGCTAAAGTTACTGAGCTATTAGAGGATACTAAGGTTGATGAAAGTATACTTCTAACAGAGGTAACAGTATATGCTGATAAAATATGTGTGGATGAGGAGACTGTTCGTCTTAAGAGTCATATAGATAATATGATTAATACCTTAAACGAAAGCGATAATGTCGGTAGAAAGCTGGATTTTATAGCCCAGGAGATGAACAGGGAGGCCAACACAATACTATCGAAGGTTAGTGATATTGAGATTACTAATAAAGCAATTGACTTGAAGACAGAGATTGAAAAGGTAAGAGAACAGATTCAAAATATTGAATAAAGATACCGAAAAGAGGAATAGCTTTGAATAGGTTGATAAATGTTGGATTTGGTAATGTGGTAAACTCCAATAAAATTATTTCCATTATCAGTCCTGATGCTGCTCCAGTCAAAAGAATGGTTCAAACGGCAAAGGACTCCGGTATGGCCATAGATGCAACCTGTGGTAGAAGAACCAAGGCGGTTATAGTGACTGATAGCGGTCATTTAATATTGTCCTCATTACTTCCTGATACTATTACAGGAAGGGTGAATCAATTTTATGATGAGAACCAGGATTTAAATTCTATTAAACATGCTTAATAATAATCACATCAGAAAGAAGGAGATAAATATGTTACATCCATCATACACAGATCTTATGAAAGTAGTAAACAGTGAGATAGAACCGGGAGAACACCCCGTTGTTAATAGTAGATACTCAATTGTAATAGCTACTGCTAAGCGCGCTAGACAACTCATCAATGGAGCAGACCCCTTAATTGAAGGTGAATTTCCTAAACCTTTATCCTTGGCAATTGAAGAACTATATGAGTCTAAGGTTAAGATAATAGGAGACAACGAGTTAGGGGAAGAGAGCATTTAATGCAATAAAATAGTAGTAGAAATCAGCACTTTCATATTGGCTATATATGAAGGTGCTTATCGTTTTGGATAAAATAAATCAGATAATGTTGAAAGGGAGAGCATATGGAATATAGACAAGATGAAGATAAAAATGATATTTATATAGAAGAACCATATGACGCCTCTGACCTAATAGAGGATGCACCTAAAAAGAAAAGTCCAACTAAGAGCTTTCTATTTGATTTATTTTTTTATGCTTTTCTTATTTTTTTAAGTGTGTATATAATTCCTAATTATGTGCTACAACGTACAATCGTTGATGGAGTATCAATGGAAAATACTCTAGAAGACGATGATCATCTTTATGTAGAGAAAATCTCATACAGAGTCAATATGCTTAATCGATTTGATATAATTGTATTTTATCCTTATGGCCGAGATAGTGAAGAGTATTATGTGAAGCGTATTATTGGAATGCCAGGTGAAAAACTTCAAATCATTGATGGTCAAATATACATAAATGATGAGATACTTGAAGAGAATTATGGCAAAGAACCCATAAAAGATCCTGGAATAGCATCAGAGCCTATTTATCTTAAGGACGACGAATATTTTGTCCTGGGTGACAATCGTAATATCAGTAAGGACAGCAGATATCCTTCAGTTGGAAATGTACATAAGAAGAATATTGGAGGTAAAGCCTTCTTTAGAATAAGTCCCCTTAAAAAATTCGGTTTTATTGATTAGAGCTCTTAAGTATCTTTTTACTATTGATTTTTTCATACCTATTATGTAGAATATTTATGTTCCGAAAGGATGGTCTGGTATACTTATGAATGTAATTAAAGAGCATATCAAATCAGGAAATTATAAGCAGTTCTATCTGTTATATGGCAGTGAACCCTATCTTATCAAGCTATATAGAGATAAGCTCAAGCAAGGTATTTTAGGTGATATGGACCAGATGAATTTCTCACGCTATGAAGGAAAGAGTATTGATTTGAAAGAGGTAAATGAAATTGCTCAGACACTACCTTTTTTTAATGATAGAAGATTGATCCTTATTGAGCAAAGTGGCTTTTTCAAGTCACAGAGTGAATTGTCAGATATACTTACTAAAGCCCCTGCTAGTACAATCTTTGTTTTTGCTGAAAAAGAGGTGGACAAGAGAAATAAAGCCTATAAGCTCATAAGGGACCGTGGTAATATATCAGAAATGAATGGTCTTGATGAAAGGAACCTTAAGCTTTTTGTAGCCTCCTTATTAAAGCCATCCGGTAAGCAGATCACTCAACAGCTTGCTGATTATTTTCTTGATAAGACCGGACCAGATATGGACAATATTATCAATGAGATTGATAAGCTTATTAGCTACACCCTAGATAGAGATATAATTACCAAAGAAGATATAGATGGTCTTGTGACCACACAGGTATCTGGAAAGATATTTCAGATGATGGATGCCATAGGCCTAAAACAGCAGGATAAAGCCCTTTCCCTATATTATGATTTGCTGTCTGTCCGAGAGAGGCCGTCACATATTCTTTTTCTTATTATAAGGCATTTTAATATATTATTACAAATAAAGAACTTATCACTACAGGGAGCATCAAATAAGCTTATTACTGAGAAGGTAGGTATTCCTCCCTTTACAGTCAGTAAATATATTGGACAAACAAGGAATTTTACTAGCGAACAGTTATTTAATTCATTAAAAAAAGCTGCTGATACTGAGGAAAAGATAAAAACCGGTCAGATAGATGATAAGATTGGTGTTGAGCTTTTGATTATAGATTTTAGTCGATAATCCAATAGATTTATC
This sequence comes from Clostridiales bacterium, assembly GCA_012519905.1. Lineage (GTDB taxonomy): Bacteria > Bacillota > Clostridia > Lachnospirales > Lachnospiraceae > Mobilitalea. Next base: position 3,253 of record JAAYPG010000065.1, read on the forward strand.
CAGTATATATACAAAATATAAAACACATGGAAGTGTATCGAAGTGGTCATAACGAGCCGCACTCGAAATGCGGTTGTCCGCAAGGGCACGTGGGTTCGAATCCCACCGCTTCCGTCATGGTAGGTCATGTATGAATATAAAATTTCATACATGACTTTTTGTTATGTACCTCTATTCGATAAAAGATGTTATATCTAAGAAGTTAAAATAGTATAGCTCAGAACAACTAGCTAGATTTTTATGCTAGTATGGTTCCTGCACTAGGCAATATCACCTAATTTGTCACTAAGATAGATAGTAACATCATGTATAAAACATACAATTTATAGATGACATATTAGTTGTTATATGTTATTATTTTTAGTAATTATGTATAATATTAAATATATAGAAAGGTACAAAAAAGATGAAAAGAATATTAGTAGCATATAAGGACTTACTAAGCATTATTTTTGAAAAAGCACCATTCATGGTTATTCTAACTTTTTTATGTACAATTATAAGTGGTCTAATATGGCCAGTAAATGTTTATGTCAAGCAGCATATCTTTGATGATGGATTAGCTGTTGCAAGGGGTGACATCTATGATAGCCAGTATAGGCATACTTATATATATCGCTAGTATCCGATGGTGGCTTATTCTTACAGTCTTAATTCCCTTTCTACTTGAAACCTATATAGCATCAAAAGTCAACTATAACATATATACCGAGCTAGAGACCTATTGGAAGAAAGAACGTAAATACAGCATTCTAGGTTGGTATTTAAGATCGAGGGAGTTCTCAAAAGATATAAAGGCATTTGGAAACTCTGACTATTTAATTGATAAGGAACGGAATTATCAGGAGGTCAATGGCAAAAGATAGCTATTGCAAGAGCATATTACAGAGAACGTGATTTTATGGTTCTTGACGAACCAACAAGTAATTTGGACCCCCTTGCTGAGACTGAGATATTTAAGAAATTTATTGAAATGACAGAAGGAAAGACTATAATAATGGTTACACATAGAATAAGTGTAGCATCTCTTGTCGATAGAATCGTTGTCTTTAAGAATGGTGAAATTGTAGAAGATGGTACTCATGAAAATCTACTGAAAAACAAGGGTGAATATGCAAGATTATATTTGACACAGGCACAGTGGTATGATAGATGAGTTAGGTGAAAGTAGTGTAGTCTACAATGATAAGTAAACTGCACTACTTTCTATTATATACCCTTATCTTTGGCAAAAAGAGTGAATATTCATTGTGAAGTAGGGAATTTACACTACAACCCCTTTTTTTAATATTATGTTAGCATATAGGGCAGTTTCACTAGTCATAATTACAACTGTAGATTTATCTCTGGTTCTTTCATAGAAGTCCCATTTATCGATCTCTTCAAAGCAGTTAGAGCCTCTTTCGTCATATTTTGCTACGATTTCCTTATAGGTATCCCAGATAGGCGTTTTCACTGTATCTCCCTTTACCACGCTCATAAGAGTAACGGGCTTATCTACATATGTATCAAGGGGAAATACCTGTAGAATGGCATCTAAAACTTCAGGTACACCATGTCCATCTAAACGAATTACTTTCTTTCCATAGGTATGGCCTGGAAAGTTACCATCACCAATGGTAAGTTCATCTGTATGACCCATTTCGCTTAAAACCTTAAGAAGTTCAGGTGATAAAATAGCCGGTATTCCTTTTAACATAATTAATTCCTCCAACAATATAATATGAAATAGAAACGTTTCGGTTATAGTGATATCATAAGGGCATAGCCAACGGTTGTCAACAAGATATATACATGCTTTTAAGAGAAAATTGTATGTTTTTTCGTTGACAAAACCATAGTAGTAGAATATGATGTTTTTGTGAAACAGAAACGTTTCTGTTTATAAAGGAGGACATGATTATGCCATTAGTTACATCTGAAAAAATGTTATTAGATGCTCAGGCAGGAGCATATGCAATAGGTGCATTTAATGTTGAGAATATGGAGATGGCAAAAGCGGTAATCGCTGCTGCAGAGGAGCTTAAGGCTCCTGTTATGATCCAGACAACTCCCTCAACTATAAGGTATGGCTCTATTGAAACCTTAGCGGCCATGATATCAGCAGAAGCTAGGAGAGCAGCTGTACCAGTAGCCTTACATCTGGATCATGGCAATAGCTTTGATTTAGCTGTCAGTGCCATGGAAGAGGGATATACCTCAGTTATGATAGATGGATCCCATGAAGCCTTTGAGGATAATATAGAGCTTACAAAAAAAGTAGTACAGGCTGCCAAATTAAAGGGTATTCCGGTTGAGGCGGAACTTGGCCAGGTTGGTGGCAAGGAAGATGACCTTGAGGTGGAAGTAGACGTGAATACAAATCCCTCTCAGGCCAAGGAATTCACTGAAAGAACAGGGGCCTTTTCTCTGGCAGTTGCCATAGGTACAGCCCATGGATTTTATAGCGGAACTCCCGTACTGGATAAAAAACGACTAGAGGAGATTAGAAGTCAGGTTAAGGTTCCCTTGGTATTACATGGTGCTTCAGGCTTGAAGGATGAAGATATAAAGGATTGTATCAAGCTAGGTATTTGTAAGGTGAATTTTGCCACTGAGCTTCGTTTGGCATATACGGATGCTATTAGAGCGCTTCTTCAGGAAGATCCTGATGTATATGATCCCAAAAGCCTAGGTAAAGCTGGCATGGAAAGCGTCAAAAACCTAGTAAAGGACCGTATGAGGATATGCGGCTGTGATAATAAAGCAACTATAAAATAGTAACCATAAAAAATTGATAAGGAATACAATATCTTATTAAGGGTTTATTGTATAAAAAAGGGGCAAATAGCATTGGGTACAACTATTAAGGATATAGCAAAGCATACAGGCCTTGGACTTGCTACCATATCATCTTATCTAAATGGTGGAAATGTCCGTGAAGCTAATAGGATTAAGATAGAGGCTGCAATCAAGGAATTAAATTTCGAGATAAATGAACTAGCTCGAGGACTTAAGACTAATAAAACTAAAACAATTGGAGTAGTAATACCAGAGCTCAATAATAACTTCTGTACAGAGATTATTACTGTCATGGAGGATATACTCCGAAATCACGGCTATGCTACCATTGTATGTGATTGCAGAACCAATAAGGATTTGGAAAAAAGTGCTGTAGATTTTCTATATCGAAAAAGAGTAGATGGGATTGTAAATATGCCTGTTAACTCGGATGGATCACATTTAACTAGCTTTCATAAGGCGAATAAGCCTATTGTACTTATCGACCGTAAGATTAATGGTATTGAATGTGACTATGTACTGGTCGACAATGTAAATGCTGCAAAAAATGCTGTTATGAGGTTAATAAATAATGGACATTCTAGGATAGGTATGATTGGTGGCCCTGAAGACATCTTTACAGCCCAAGAGAGAATGCTTGGGTATAGACTAGCCCTTATGGAGGCAGGAATTGTACCAGAGGAAAGGCTTATAATCCATGGTGACTACACTATGAACAGTGGTGTGAGCTGCATAGAAACCCTCATAAATGATAATAAGGATATGACAGCAGTATTTGTAGCTAATTATGAAATGACCATGGGTGCGGTCATAGGTATAAATGAGCTGGGTCTTAGAATTCCTGAAGACCTTTCCTTAATAGGCTTTGACAATGAAGAGTTTGCAAGAGCCTGTAGACCAAGATTAACTATAGTAGCTCAACCCATGGATCAAATAGGAAGGAATGTAGCGGAGTTAATATTAAGACGTATTGAAGAGAAATCTATAGATAGTTGGCCAGATTATGAGATATTAAAGCTTCAAACAAAGATAATAGAGGGTAATTCTGTACTTAAAATATAAAGACTATAGGAGGAGCAAATGGATAAATACTTGCTAGGGATAGATATTGGTACAAGCGCTTGTAAGGTGGCTATATTCAACAAGCAGGGAGATGTTATTGCCAGTTTAAGCGGTGACTATAGAGTATATTATCCCCATCCTGGTTATGCTGAGCAAAACCCAGATGAATGGTGGGAAGTAATCTGCAGGACTGTAAAGGACACAATTGCTAAGGCTAACATACATAGTAAGGATATAGCTGGGGTAGGAATTGATGGACAGAGCTGGTCAGCCATAGCAATAGATAAGGATGGAAATGTGCTTTCTAATACCCCGATTTGGATGGATACAAGAGCAGATTCTATATGCACAAGGCTTAATAGAGAAATTGGTGAAAAGGCTATATTTGACCTAACAGGTAACTCTTTGCAGGCCTCATATACTACAGGTAAAATAATCTGGTATAGGGATAATAGGCCAGAGATCTATGATAGAATATATAAAATTTTGCAATCAAATAGCTTTATAGTATATCGACTAACAGGCATAGCTAGTCAGGATAAATCCCAAGGATACGGTCTACATTGTTTTGATATGCATAAGGCTAGATGGAATAAGGAAATGTGTAGTCGTCTTGGAATACCAATAGACTTCTTACCTGAAATATATGATTGCCATGAGATAGTAGGCCATGTTACAGAGGAAGCAGCTAGACTAACAGGTCTAGCAGAGGGTACACCGGTGGTTGCAGGGGGGCTTGATGCTGCCTGTGGTACTCTTGGAGCTGGTGTAATAAATCCCAATGAAACTCAAGAGCAGGGTGGTCAGGCTGGAGGTATGAGCGTTTGCTTGGATCAGTATATTGCAGACCCAAGGCTTATTCTAAGCTTTCATGTGGTTCCAGGAAGATGGCTCCTTCAGGGAGGAACGACTGGTGGCGGAGGGGTGATGCGCTGGCTTGAGCAGGAGTTTGGAGATTACGAAAGAGAAGAAGCAAAAAGAATCGGAAAATCATCTATGATGCTACTAGATGAGCAAGCAGCTAAAGTTATGCCCGGAAGCGATGGTCTAATATTTCTACCCTATATGGCAGGGGAGAGATCTCCTATCTGGGATGTAAATGCTAAGGGGGTCTATTATGGATTAGATTTTACTAAAACCAAGGGACATTTCATAAGAGCAGCCCTAGAAGGTGTTGCTTTCTCCTTGAAGCATAATCTTGAGATAGCAAAGGAAGCAGGAGTTGAGGTTGGTGAGTTAAGGGCCATGGGAGGAGCGGCTAATTCAAGGCTCTGGACTCAGATTAAGGCAGATATTACTGGGAAACCCATAGTTGTTCCAGCATCTGATACAGCCACGACTCTAGGAGCAGCAATCCTGGCCGGGGTTGGTGTTGGACTTTATAAAGACTTTGAAGAAGCTGTTAGACTTACTGTTAAGGTTAAGAGGCATCATAAACCGAATATGGATAATCATCAATTATATAAGCAAAATTATATGACATATATAAAGCTATACGAGAACTTAAAGGACATAATGAGTAGTGAAGCGAATCATTAAGCATGATCTAATGAATAAGTGATCTAGTACTAGTTAATCGAAATGGAGGATTATTATGAAAGCAGCTGTAGTATGCGCAAATGAAGATGTACGTTATATGGATTATGAGGAACCAGTAACAAGACCAGGTACTGTTAAGGTCAGAGTAAGGGTATCTGGCATATGTGGTTCTGATATACCAAGAGTTTTAGAGAACGGCGCTCATTTTTACCCTATAGTATTAGGACATGAGTTTTCAGGAGAAGTGGTAGAAATCGGAGAAGGAGTTACTAAGGTCAAGGTTGGAGATAGAGTATCTGGTGCTCCCTTACTCCCATGTTTGGAATGTATAGATTGCCAAAATGGTAATTACTCCTTATGTAATCATTATAGCTTTATAGGTTCCAGAGAACAGGGTACCAATGCAGATTATGTGGTTATACCTGAACGAAATGCGGTTGTATTTGATAAAAGTGTATCCTTTGAACAGGGAGCAATGTTTGAGCCTTCTACAGTCGCCTTACATGGTCTATTTCTTAACGAGTATAAGGGAGGTAAGAATGTTGCCATACTAGGAGGAGGAACCATAGGTTTATTCACCCTGCAATGGGCTAAAATATTCGGTTCCAGGAAAGTTGTGGTATTTGATATAGATGATGAGAGACTGGCCCTGGCTAAAAAATTAGGGGCAGATGAAGTCGTGAATACCACAAAAGATAACTTTAGAGAAACTGCTATGGGCTATACAGATGGTAGAGGCTATGATTATGTATTTGAAACAGCAGGAGCGGCTCCCACCATGTATATGGCCTTTGAATTGGCGGCCAAAAAATCAAATGTATGCTTTATTGGTACCCCCCATGTTACATTGGAGTTCTCACAAAAACTTTGGGAGAATTTGAATCGTAAGGAATTTAAGTTAACAGGCTCTTGGATGTCCTACAGCGCACCCTTCCCTGGAAAGGAGTGGGAGCTGACAGCACATTATTTTGCTACAGGACAGCTCAAATTTGATGAAGGTCTAATTGCCCATAGGTTCCCCATGAGTAAAGCCCAGGAGGCCTTTCAATTATTTAAGGTTCCTGGAGCCGTTAAAGGAAAAATACTATTAGTTAATGAAGACTAATTGAGCTGGGTATTAAGTTAGTCTAAGAAAGGATAGTATAGTAGATGATACTTACAGTTACTTTAAATGCAGCAATAGATAAGAGATATGTTGTGGAGGATTTCAAGCCCGGCGCGGTCTTTAGAATTAAGGAATGTAGCTATTCAGCTGGAGGTAAGGGGCTAAATGTTGCTAGGGTTGCTTCCATAGCCGGAGAAGATGTTTTAGCAACTGGTTTTGTAGGTGGACATGCAGGTAATTACATAATTGAGCAGCTGGAGGCTCAGGGCATAGCAAATGATTTTCTGCATATCAGTGGCGAAAGCAGATCCTGCATCAACATATACGATGAAATCAACGAGACCCAAACTGAATTTCTCGAGCCGGGTTTATATGTCACAGATGAGAATAAAGAGGCTATGCTAAATAAGTATAAGCACTTACTTAATAACTGCTCAGTAGTTGCTATATCTGGTAGTGTACCAAATGGTGTAGATAGTAAGCTATATAAGGATATGATTACAAGTGCTAAGCAGCAGAATAAAAAGGTACTACTGGATACCAGTGGCACTATATTAAGAGAGGCCATAGAAGTAAAGCCCAGCTTAATTAAGCCTAATACAGATGAGATTAAGCTATTAGCTGGCAGAGAGTTAGTAGAAGAAAAGGATTTAATCGAGCTGACAGAAGAGCTACAAGCATCTGGAATAGAGATAGTAGTTATATCCTGTGGCGCAGATGGATCAATAATTGCATGTGATGAGGGTGTCTACCGGGCATATGTTCCAGAGGTAAAGGCTATAAATACAGTAGGTTGCGGGGATTCCATGATTGCAGGCTTTGCCATTGGGCTTAGAAAAAACATGAAAATGGTTGATATTATAAAGCTTTCAAGTGCTATATCAGCCGCCAATGCAATGAGAATAGAAACTGGTTTTTATCTTAAGGAAGATATGGAGGCTATATTGCCTCATGTTAAGGTATTAAAAGTAAAATAATCAGATATTAGATTGAATAAGTAATATACAAGAGATGGTAATAAATAATATGACTGTATTTCTAAAGGAGGATATTTATGTCTACAATAATTGATCAGAAGCAAATACCTAAAGTTAAGCTATATACTGGCGATTATATGCCTGCGATTGGTATGGGAACATTTGGTTCCGACAAATATACTGCCGATGAGGTATCAAATGCTGTGGCTGGGGCTATAGAAGTTGGATATCGTTTATTTGATTGTGCTGCTGTATATGGGAATGAAGATGAAATCGGTAAGGTATTTGAAAATGCAATAAACAAGGACACAGTAAAAAGAGAAGACTTATTTATAACAACTAAGGTATGGAATGATATGCATGGTAAGGGTGATGTGCTTTTGTCCTGTGCAAAGAGCTTAAGAGACCTTAGACTTGATTATGTAGATCTTTTCTTTGTTCACTGGCCCTTTAGAAACTATCATGCTCCTGGATGTGACGGCGATTCCCGTAACCCTGATTCAAAGCCCTTTAATGTAGATGAATTCATGGAGACCTGGAGACAATGTGAGAGATTAGTAGATATGGGACTAACAAGATTTATCGGTATGTCAAATATGACTATTGCTAAATTAGAAGCAGTGCTTCCTCAATGTAGGATTAAGCCAGTAGCTATCGAGATGGAACTTCATCCATGCTTTCAACAGCCAGAACTATATGATTACTGTAAGGCCCGTGATATTCAACCCATAGGCTTTTGTCCTATAGGCTCTCCTACAAGACCTGAAAGAGACAGGGCAGAAGGAGATATTGCTGATATAGAGGTTCCTGAGCTTGTAGCAATAGCTAAGGCACACAATGTACATCCGGCCATCATTTGCTTGAAATGGGCTGTACAAAGAGGACAGGTGCCCATTCCATTTTCAATACGTGAGGAGCAATATATAAGTAATCTAAAATGTATCACAGAGGATCCCTTAACTGATGAAGAAATGGCAATTCTTAAATCCATAGACAAGAATAACCGACTGATTAAAGGCCAAGTATTCTTATGGGAAGGTGCCAAGGGTTGGGAGGACCTATGGGACCTAGATGGTACAATAACTAAATAAATAAAAAGACAAGTCAAATAAACAAGTATAAAAGACAGGCTATCTTTATCCTTCTATTGACAATTATATCAATCAAAAGGATAATTAATATATCAAGAAAACTTATTTCATGATTATATAGTATGTAAGATTAATTATGTCCCAAATTATAATACTGATTTATGGAGGAGTTATAAGGTGGCATATGACTTAGCATATAATAATGATTCTAAGCCAGTTTTTTTTCAGATGCTTGACTTGTTCCCTATACCTATAGAGGTCTTCAGACCTGATGGTGTCAGCACCTATGTCAACAGTGCTTTTTTGGACTGCTTTCATATTCCAAATCCTGATATGATTGTAGGTAAATTCAATGCCTTACAAGATACTTTTATTTTGGAAAATGCAGCCTTAGCCCAGCATATTAAAAATGCTTTTCTAGGTGAATATAAGATTCTTAAGGATATTCGCGTACCTTTTTCTGAAATGATGAGGCGTTATTATCCCTACATAGATATTCCTGAAAGTGATGATTTATATCAGGATATATATTCCTTTCCCATTAAGGACGAGTATGGCAACCTTCAATATATTGTGACCATCTTTGTTACAAAGCATATATACAAGGAAAAGATAGAGATTGCAAAGGCCAAGGATTATATTAGAACTAATTGGCGAGATGAATTCAATATGGATAGAATCGCTGAAGTAACAGGCTATAGCCGAGATCATTTTGCCCGTATATTTAAGAAGTATACAGGCAAAACCCCTTATGGCTATTATCAGGATATAGTTATTGGCGAGCTTAAGAATGCCATAAATAATAAGGATTATTCATTATCCCGTGCATTTCTAACATGTGGAATAGAGTATAATGAAAGCAATATCAGAATGTTCAAAGAAAGGGTAGGTATAAGCCCTTCTAGATATAGATTTATTATTTCCAATAATGAGCTTTACGAGGAAGCAAAAGACAAAATAAGAGTAAGCAGGGCTAATTACTCTTATTTTTTGACCAATAAGGCTATGATCAAATATCTTTTTAATATCTTTTCGCTTCCCTTAATAGTTTTTGATGTAAATGGTAAGGTATTCCATGCCAATAAGATGATTAAGGATATATTGAATCTAACCATGTCCGAAGAGAACATGAGTAAAATAAACATAAAGAAGGATAAGGGTTTTAGAGATAGGCTAGGTTCTTATAAATGTATTTATGGGGCCTTTGACGGTGAATTATCATATGAAAGCAATATTATTTTGATAGGAATGGAAACTAATAATGAAATCAAATCTGTGTTTGCAGATGTCTTAAGCTTTCCATTAATAGAAGAGAAGGAGATACATTATATAGTCAGCTTCTTTTTTATTTATAAATCATACAAGGGTAAAAGTAAAATACTTAAGGCTATTGAGATAATTGAAAGCCAGTGGAAGGATAATTTAAAGATTGAAGAAGTGGCTAAACAATGTGGTTATAGTAAATATCATTTCACTAGGGCCTTTAAGGAGCAAACAGGAAAAACCCCATATAACTATTATCAGGACTTGAAAATCAGCAAACTCATGGAAACCTTAAGAGATAAAAACACAACTGTTTTAGAAGCCTTTGATAAATGTGGTATATCTTATCATGGGGACTGGGCAAGTTTATTCAAGGAAAAAGTAGGTATGACACCTTCTGAATACCGTAAAAACTTATAGTAAATTTTGATTAGCAATTATCCGACTAAAATTAGCGTTTATAATGGTTTAATATCATTATGTTGTATTATAGAATTAAATTGCTTCTTGGTTAAATGAAATAAGAAGTGTTGTGGAACTGGTAAAATTATAATAAAAAGTTGGGAGGATTTTATTATGGCTTTTTGTACACATTGTGGAAGTAAGTTAGACGAGAACACCAATACCTGTCCTTCATGCAGTGAGCAGGCAGGACAAAATACTGGAGCAGATAATACACAGTCTAGAAGTCAGGAAAATGTATTTCAAAAGTTAAATAACACATCTGACACTACAGGAGAATATGATGCAAAGGATATTGCAGATAACAAGGTAATGGCTATCCTCTCTTACATAGGAATATTGGTGCTTGTCCCCATGTTTGCTGCTCCTAATTCAAAATTTGCTCGTTACCATGTTAAGCAAGGCTTTAATCTATTTTTAGGATACATAGGTCTTGCTATTATAAACTTCTTATTGGGTATGATAAAAACCACCCGTTATATTTGGGGAATTCCATATCAGACAACTCCAGCTATTGTTGTATTGATTGGCTGGTTATTAGGAATACCTTTATTTGTTTTATCAATTCTAGGCATTATCAATGCCTCTCAAGGAAGGGCAAAGGAGCTGCCCATAATAGGTAAATTCAGTATTTTAAAGTAACATATATATTCGTATTTTTATATTTATAAGAGCTTTATCGAAAGTATGGCGGTAAGGCTCTTAATTATGTTAGTCCTAAAAGCTTCAATTTCTTCATGCTATACTATTGACATATAAAATTCTTGTTTTAGCATTAATTTGAAACCTTGGAATATTTTACGTCGTCTAATTTAAGAATAATTAGAGAAACTCACGAAGACCCTTGTTTATTGTGCAAGTTAACAAGGACCACAAGCAGCTACTCTGAGACGTCGGTACTTAGGTGACGTACTTTGGCACCTTATGTACCGTTACGAGGCGAAGGTAGCGAAGGCGGGCCTGCGATGGTTTGATAAACTTGCACAAGATCATAAAGTAAGATAGAGTTTCGCAATTACCTATTGAAATATTATTAATGAGAGGAGAAGAGTTCCATGAAAAGAAAAATAATGACCTTATTATTATGTCTGGCATTAGTAACAGGATCAGCATCTTCCTATGTTATGGCAAAGGTAGATGTAATCGAACCGATGGTTATGCCCCTTATGACTGAAGAGGCTATTAGGACGGAGCCTGCCAGTATGACGACCAGCAATGAGCCTACTGATAAGGCTCTAGAGTCAGCTATTAAGGCTGTGAAAAATAAGATTACAATTCCTAAGGAATACTCAGAGTTTACTTATTATTATTACGGTTCAAATAGCTATTCAGGTGTCTATTGGAATTTAAACTGGAGAAAACCCCAGGAATACAGTTATATTGATGTAAGCCTAGACAAGGACTTTAATTTTATCAGCTACAACACTTATAGCCAGAAAGATAGAAATAAAAAACTTGCTTCATATCTTAAAAGTGAGCTTGTGGATAAGGCCAAAGGGTTTATAAAGAAGATTGCATCCGATATATACCCTAAAATAGACTTTGTCAGTGCAAATTATGATGGTATATATAGCAATACTTATTCCTATCATTTTCAGAGAAAGGAAAAGAATATTATCTTCCCAGATAATCATGTTACAGTTAGAGTTGATGCAGCTACAGGGGAGGTCACATCTGCATCTATTGAATGGATCAGAGATGCTAAGATACCCTCAGGAGAAGCTAAGCTAAGCAAAGAGGACGCAAGTAAGATTATTGGCGAAAATCTCAAGATGAAGCTTAGCTACAAAACGAATTATTATAGGATATATGATTATGGTCAGAATGACATAGTAAAGAAAGCATTTTTAGTCTATGAGCCGGATCTATCATATATCTCCATAGATGCTAAAACAGGTGAAATATATCTGAACAGATCAGAATGGGTTGAGACAGACTTTACCAGCAACAAGGTTGAAAGTGATGCTAAGGCAGATGAAGCAGCATCAGGAGGAACCGCCCAGTTATTAACAGATGAGGAGATAAGTAAGATCCGTGAGCTGGAAAAGCTAATATCTAAGGATAAGGCTATAGAAATAGTTACTTCTAATCCATATCTTCATATTGATAAGAATCTTATGACCTACACTGCAAGCTTAAATCAAACCTATAATAGTAAGGATAAGGATGCTTCATATGTATGGAATATTACCCTAAGAGATAGTAGGCCTATTGACTATAGTAAGGACCAGGACCAATACCGTGCATATGCCAATGCTATCGTAGATGCTAAGACTGGTAAAATTCTTAGCTTTAATTCCAGCATAAAGAGTAATTATGATCGAAGCTCTGGTAAATGGCTACCTATAGAAATAAAATATGATAGAAGCTATGGACAGAAGGTATTAGAAAAGTTCTTAAATAGTCAAGTTAAGGATATTTTTAACAAAACCAGACTCACACAGGAAAGAGATGACTATGTAGCCTATTACAAGGATGAAAACATTCCTGTATACGGTGGTTATTCATATCAATATAATCGTTTTAATGAGGGTATTGAATATGAATATAATGGTATATATGGTTCAGTAGATGGTGTTACAGGAAAGATTTATTACTATAATACAAATTGGGATTATGATATAGTCTTTGAATCACCTAAAAATGTTATGACCCCTGAGGAGGCCTTTAATCATTATATAAGTAAAGAAGGCTATAATCTCCTTTATGAGATTAATGTAATTAACGAATATGATCCTAATTATAAGTCAGATAAGCCCTATTATGATTTTTCAGAGGCCTATAGAGTAGCCTATGAAATCAGGCTTGTCTACCGTCCAGATATATATCCAACTTATATTTCTCCTTTCACAGGTGAGCAGCTGGATTACAAGGGAGACTCATATACATCACCAGAGCCTTATCTTTACAATGATATAGCTGATACTAAGGAGAATAGAGAAATACTTCTCTTGTCAGATATGAATATTGGCTTTGAGGGAGCTAGCTTTATGCCTGAAAAGGCTATAACAGAAGGAGAGATAAGTCAGCTGCTTGAAAAGCTTGGCTATTGGAATATGGATAGCGAAGATATCAACAGTTCTAGTAAATTAATTACAAGGGAAGAACTGGCATATAGTTTTATTAAAAGACTTGGTTTTGAAAAAATAGCAAATATTTCAGGTATATATACAAGCGGATATGAAGATGAAGACACTATAAATCCCAAGTATATTGGTGCAGTAGCCTTAGCTAAAGGTCTAAAGCTATTCCCTGATAATAAGAGCAAGCTTTTTAATCCAAAGAGCAATATATCTAGAAGAGAAGCAGTTCTTATACTGTTCAATTTTGTAGAAGCAGAAACTGATAGTTATTAGAGGAGTCTAAGCATTTCATAGGATGCAAAACCTTAATGCTATATCATAAGAAGAACTATCAAGAGCTTTTTGATTAGAAAATATATAAGGGGCAAACAGATATAATCTGTATCAGATATAATCTGTAGCCCCTTCTTATTATGCTAGATTGTTAACTTTTTTTGTTAGGCGAGAAACCTTTCTTGCAGCTGTGTTCTTGTGCATAATGCCTTTTGAACAAGCCTTATCGATTTCTGTAACTGCAACTATAAGATTTGCTTTAGCAAGTTCCTTATCCTGAGCAGCAATTGCGCTTTCAACCTTCTTAATCATTGTCTTAACCTTGGATTTTATTGCTTTATTTCTTTCAGTTTTCTTTGCAGTAACTAAAATTCTTTTCTTAGCAGATTTAATGTTAGCCAATATTACACCTCCAATATAATAAAAGATATACAACCATATTTCCAAGGACAAACTTTGAGAGAGTGTAATGTAACTTGGATTGGTGGTTTTAATTTTGTTTCATTAAATCCGGACACGGTCGTATTAATGAAAACATACTATTATATAGTATTATATTGAATTCACAATGTCAATACATAATTTTCATATGCTTGTATAAAATAATTGATATTATAGCAAATATAGAATTGGAGGCCAAATATATGGAGCGCAAAATAAGAACTGACCTTGCTCTGGAAGTAAGAGAAAGTTTTCCAGAGGATGATGTTGAAATAAAGGGCGTTATTCTAACTGAGCATTATGATAAAAAATATAAAATTCGTATATCAAAAGTTAATATTAAGGATGAAGCAGGAGCTAGGGCTATGGAGAAGTCTATTGGGACCTATATCACTATAGAAGCACCTGAGCTAAATAATTCTTCAGAGGATTATCATAAACCAATTTCAGATTATATAGTAAAGAGCTTAGAGGAGCTAACAGGGGATCTAAGCAATGATGAAATACTTGTTGTAGGCCTTGGAAACCGCGAGGTTACACCGGATGCCTTAGGGCCACAGGTTATTGATAATTTATTTGTTACAAGACATCTTATCCGAGAGTATGGCAGGGAATTTAAGGAGAGAAATCACCTGGGTAATGTTAGTGCCATATCCCCTGGGGTAATGGCTCAGACAGGTATGGAGACCCTAGAGATTATTAAAGGAGTCATCAAGGAAACCAATCCCAAGCTAATTATAGTTATAGATGCTTTAGCCTCTAGAAGTATTAATAGATTAAGCACCACAGTTCAAATATCAGATACAGGTATAAGTCCAGGCTCAGGGGTTGGTAATAACCGCAAGGCCCTTAATGAAGAAAACCTGGGTGTTAAGGTTATTGCAATTGGGGTTCCGACAGTGGTTGATGCTGCCACCATAGTAGCGGACACCTTAGGTAGATATATGGAGACAACTGGATTTAATGAGGAAGAAATATTTGATTTTATTTCAGAGGTTAACGGTAAGCAAATGAACAATATGTTTGTAACACCTAAAAATATTGATGAAATGGTAAAAAGAATCAGCTACACCATATCAGAGGCACTTAACTCCTGCTTCTCCGCACCTTTACAGGCATAGGGATTCCCTAGGTACTAAAAACAAGCTGTTTGCATATAATTAGATAGGCTTGCGAATTAGCAGGTAATGGTTTGGAGGCTGTAATGAAGCGAAACGTATTTAAGGACAGAAAATTGCGCAATAAAATAATAGTATTTTTATTTATTACGATATCTGTATTATTATTTTTACGCGCATTTACTCTGTCCTTCTCTGATAAAATCGGCCAAGCTAAAGCAAATACAGCAATATATATATTCTCTGGTATATATTCAAGCATTATTGAGAATGGATCAGCTACCATAAGCTATCATATTAATAAGGATGATGTAGACTATCCTTTCCCTGTAAAAATGGCTTCAGGAATATGTCAGGTTCATCAGAATGTATCTGCTGATACCTTGAACTTACATAAAGTTGTAATAAAAGCAGAGGAGAATCAAACTGAACCCCAAGATAATTTAGCTATTGGCAAAATAAGCATTGAAAATTATAGCCATGGTATACTGACAAAGGAGTACATATTAACAAATGGAGCATTTCTCAACAGAGAGGATTTTCAGGATTACATAGAGGCAAATGCCAGTTTAGACAATAAATCACAGGAGCTACCTGTTAGTATTATGGAGGGTGCGATTGATCTAAATGAATTTGAAATGGGATTTGGAGGAGAAGGGGGAACCATAGAAACAATGAGGAGCTTTAATGGAACTCCCTTTACCCTGGAACAACTTAATGATGTAAGCTTCCTAGTGAGAAACTTCTATATAGTAGATCCTGCTACAAAGGTAACAGATGAGCTCTTTGACGCTAAAGTCTTACTTGCTAAGGATATGACTATTCAGACTAGCAATGATAAGCCACAGATACTAATCTATCATACCCATTCACAAGAGGCTTTTCTAGATAGCAGAGAAGGAGTGTTAGAGGATAGTGTAGTAGGGGTTGGAGATCTACTAACGGAGATATTGGAAGAGAAATATGGCTATAATGTTATACATGATAGAAGTGTATATGATTTGGTAGATGGAAAGCTAGATAGAAATAAAGCTTATAATTTTGCCAGAGAAGGCGTAATGAAAATACTGGAGGAAAACCCAAGTATAGATGTTGTAATTGACCTACATAGGGATGGGGTAGGTAAGCGCTCTACTATAATTGATGGACAGGAAACCGCTCAAGTTATGTTACTTAACGGCCTCAGTAGAAACCAAAAAGGACCTATTACTCATTTAGATAACCCTAATTTAC
Organism: Clostridiales bacterium; assembly: GCA_012519905.1. GTDB lineage: Bacteria > Bacillota > Clostridia > Lachnospirales > Lachnospiraceae > Mobilitalea. Next base: position 19,681 of record JAAYPG010000065.1, read on the forward strand.
AGGATAACCTTGCTTTTTCTCTACAGCTTCAGTTAAAATCATTAGAGATGTATCCTGGACTCTTTTATAAAAACTATTTACAGGATTATAGATATAACCTTGACGTAAGACCTAAGAGCTTACTTATAGAGCTTGGTACATATAAGAACACCCTTAGGTCTGCTAAGAAAGCTATGGAGCCATTTGCGGAAATACTTGACGCCGTCCTCAAGGGACAGTAGAATAGAGATAATGTAAATATACACAGGAGGATTAACATGGGTTTTGACCAAAGTAAAGTAAGAAATTTTTGCATTATTGCACATATCGATCATGGTAAATCAACCTTGGCAGATAGAATAATTGAGAAGACCGGCCTGCTAACCGATAGGGAAATGCAGTCACAGGTCCTTGACAATATGGATTTAGAAAGAGAAAGAGGAATAACCATTAAGGCGCAGACCGTTAGGACTGTATATAAGTCAAAATCAGGGGAGGAATATATATTTAACCTAATTGATACTCCCGGACATGTGGACTTTAATTATGAGGTGTCTAGAAGCTTGGCTGCCTGCGAAGGGGCTATTCTTGTGGTAGATGCTGCACAGGGAATTGAAGCCCAAACTCTGGCCAATGTGTATTTGGCAATAGATCATAACCTAGAGATTATGCCTGTTATAAATAAAATAGATCTACCCAGTGCTGACCCAGAAAGGGTTAAGGCGGAGATTGAGGATGTTATAGGCCTTGAAGCCCATGATGCTCCCTTGGTGTCAGCCAAGCAGGGCTTAAATATTGAAGAAGTTCTAGAACAAATAGTAACAAAGATACCCCCTCCCAAGGGTGATATAGATAAACCCTTGCAGGCTTTAATTTTTGATTCTCTTTATGATCCTTATAAGGGAGTTATTATTTTTTGTAGAATTATGGATGGTATCGTAAAGAAGGGTACAGAAATAAAGATGATGGCTACCGGTGCAACAGCAGAGGTAGTTGAGTTGGGAACCTTCGGTCCAGGTAGATTTATTCCTGCCGAAGAATTAACAGCAGGAATGGTAGGCTATATAACTGCCAGTCTAAAAAATGTTAAGGATACAAGAGTAGGTGACACAGTAACAGATGCAAAAAGACCCTGCGAGAATCCTTTGCCAGGCTATAAGAAGGTATTGCCTATGGTCTATTGTGGTTTATATCCTGCTGATGGAGCTAAATATCCTGACCTTAGGGATGCCCTTGAAAAGCTTCAGCTTAATGATGCCTCCTTGCAGTTTGAACCTGAAACATCAGTAGCCTTAGGCTTCGGATTTAGATGTGGCTTCTTAGGACTTTTGCATCTGGAGATAATTCAGGAACGCCTTGAGAGAGAATATAATCTTGACATGGTTACCACAGCACCAAGCGTTATATATAAGGTATATAAAACAGACGGACAAGTAATAGAGATAACCAATCCTACCAATATGCCTGATCCTTCATTAATAGATTATATGGAGGAACCCTTTGTATCTGCTGAGATTATGGTCACGACTGAATTTGTCGGTCAGATTATGACACTTTGCCAGGAGAGAAGGGGGATATATCTTGGTATGGAATATATAGAGGAAAAAAGAGCATTATTAAAATATGAGCTACCTTTAAATGAGATTATTTATGATTTCTTTGACGCATTAAAATCAAGATCCAAGGGCTATGCATCCTTTGATTATGAGTTAAAGGGCTATGTCCAGTCCGATCTTGTTAAGCTAGATATCTTAATAAACCGTGATGAGGTGGATGCTCTTTCCTTTATCGTTCATGCAGATGGTGCCTATGAAAGAGGAAGAAAGATATGTGAAAAACTGAAGGATGAAATCCCCCGTCATCTGTTTGAGATACCAATTCAAGCAGCCATTGGAAGTAAAATAATTGCCAGAGAGACTGTAAGAGCGGTTCGTAAGGATGTTCTCGCAAAATGCTATGGCGGAGATATAAGTAGAAAGAAGAAGCTTCTGGAAAAGCAGAAGGAAGGTAAGAAGAGGATGCGCCAAATCGGAAGCGTAGAAGTACCTCAAAAAGCCTTTATGAGTGTCCTTAAGCTTGACGATAACTAAAAGTTGGGATATTTTAAAAAACCTTTAGGAGGTTACTCACATGTGCCACACACCCGTAAAAGTACACAAGCTAATTTGATTGACTTAATCGGACTAAAGTCCGTTTACGACAAAACAAATTATATCTTGTGTTCTTTTAAGGGTGCATTTTGCACATATAAGCAACCTCCTAATACTATTTTGAAATATCCCCATGCTTAGTAAGGAGTTGAACTAATGATTCAAGAAAACAAAAAAAATAGTGGAACATGGAAAAAGGATTTGAGGCTTTATATCCATGTTCCTTTTTGTATAAGAAAATGTGAATACTGCGATTTTCTATCCGGTCCAGCTAATGAGAAAAATATTAAAGCCTATTTTGAGGCCTTATATAAGGAAATTAGGAGCTATAAGGATAGGGCAAGAGATTATAGTGTTTCCTCAGTATTCATAGGAGGCGGAACTCCTTCTTGTGTAGATTCGGATTATATTACCAATACACTAAAAGAGCTTGGGGAAGCCTTTGATTTTAATAATGACAATAAGCTTGAGATTACAATAGAAGTTAATCCTGGCACAATGCAGGTGACCAATGGCTCTGATATTGATAGAGATAAGCTTATTGCATATAAAAAAGCAGGGATTAATCGCTTAAGCTTTGGCCTACAATCAAGCCATGACCATGAGCTAAGGCTACTTGGGCGAATACATTCTTACTCTGAATTTAAGGAAAATTATAGAATAGCTAGAGAACTGGGGTTTAACAATATCAATATTGATCTTATGTCTGCCTTACCTGACCAGAGCATTGCTTCTTGGGAAGAAACTCTTATAAGTATAGCAGAGTTAAATCCAGAGCATATATCTGCCTATAGCCTTATCATAGAGGAGGGAACCCCCTTTTATGATCTATATGGGCCAGAGGGAAAGAGCCAGGACAGGCTTCCATCCGAAGATATAGATAGATTAATATATTCAAGAACTAAGGAAATTTTATCAGCCTATGGCTACAGGCGATATGAAATCTCCAATTATGCTAAAGAGGGATATGAATCTAGCCATAATAAGGCTTATTGGGAGGGGGTATCATACCTGGGACTTGGTCTAGGGTCCTCTTCATATATAGAAAATACAAGATTTAAGAACACAAGATTATTAGATGAGTATATTGAACAAATAAACAGTAATCATAACAATATTATGTCTACTTACTCGTCATCTAAAAGTCATATCAATGAATTCTTGCTTGATAAGTTTGGAATTAGAAGGGATATTATCTCCTTAACAAAAAACCAGCAGATAGAAGAGTTCATGTATCTAGGGCTTAGAAAAACAGAAGGAGTTAGTAAGTCTGATTTCCTAAATAGATTTGGTTTATCTATGGACGAGCTTTATAATGATCTACTGGTAAGCCTATCAAAAGATAAGTTAATCCTAATAGACGATGATAAGATAAAATTAACTGATTATGGTATTGATATAAGTAATAGAGTTTTGGCTGAGTTTTTATTTGAGTAAAAAAAGAAAATTTATCCTTGACAAATAAAGTTTATAGTGATATTTTATTTATAGTGTTAGCACTCAAAGTAAGTGAGTGCTAATTCATAAAGTAGAAAGAACTTATGAATAAACTTATTAAATGTAGAGAAGGTGAGAAAGTGCACGAGCTTGATGATAGAAAATTGAAAATACTAGAGGCTATCATCCAAAATTATCTTGAAACAGGCGAACCTGTGGGATCCAGAACGATATCAAAGTATACGGATCTTAATTTAAGCTCTGCAACAATCCGAAATGAAATGTCAGATTTAGAGGAGATGGGCTACATAACACAGCCTCATACCTCTGCGGGGCGAATCCCAACTGATAAGGGATATCGTCTATACGTAGATTTGTTACTATTAGATAAGAATCAAGAGCTAGAGAACATGAGAGAGATTCTCATTGATAAGGCTGACAGACTGGAACATCTTCTGCAACATGTAGCTAAGCTACTAGCCGCCAATACAAACTATGCCACAATGGTGACAACACCCCAATATAAGAAAAAGGTAAAATTCATACAGTTGACAGAGATAGATGAAGGCCAACTACTAGCAGTAATAGTATTTGACAAAAACATAGTAAAGAATAAAATAATAAAGGTTGCTACATCCTTAGATAAGGAAACATTATTAAAGTTAAATATTGTACTTAATACATTCCTTCAAGGCTTAGATTTAACCTCAATCAACCTTCCCATTATTAGTCAGATGAAGGAACAGGCAGGGGAATATAGAGAAATAGTTAATGATATATTGGAGGCAATAGTTCAGGTTGTTTCAGAGGGTGATGATTTTAAGGTTTATACTTCTGGAGCAACTAATATTCTTAGATATCCAGAATTAAGCGATATAGAAAAGGCTTCAGAACTATTATATACATTTGAAGAAAAAAAGCTTTTATCAGATCTTATCCAGGATCGAATGGATGATGAGGAAAGCAGAGGAATACAGGTTTATATCGGTAATGAAACCCCGATAGAAGCTATGAAGGACTGCTCAGTTGTCACAGCCACTTATGAGATTGAAGAGGGCGTATACGGTAAAGTAGGTATAATAGGCCCTAAGAGGATGGATTATGAAAGAGTAGTCGGTACTTTGCAGAATCTAATGGTTCAGCTGGATGATATTTTTAAGAATAAAACATAGATATGAAAGGTGGTTTATAAGGTTTGGAGGAAAGGGATAAGACTATCGAAGTGATGAAGGTCGCCATGGAGATGGAGGAAAAGGCCAAAAATACTGAGAAGTCTATAGATAAAGAGATAGATGAAGCTACTGCAGATGATAAGACTGCCAATGAGAAGACAAAAAGTCGAAAGGATAATGAAATGCTAAAAGAACAGAAGGATGATGAGTTAGTGGATACAGACAATAAAGATAAGGAAGATGTGTCCCAGGATGAAGAAACTCATGCTAAGCCAGGAAAATCTTTTCTAAAGGGAAGTAAAAACAAAGAGCTTGCAGCTAAAGAAGAGAAGATACAAGAGCTTAATGACAGATTAATAAGAAGTATGGCAGAGTTTGATAATTTTAGAAAGCGCTCTGAAAAAGAAAAGTCACAGATGTTTGATCTGGGTGTAAAACATATTATAGAAAAACTTTTACCTGTGATAGATAATTTCGAACGAGGTCTTGCTTCCGTCAACGAAGAGGATAAGGACAGTCCACTGGTTCAGGGTTTCAATATGATCTACAAGCAGCTGATGACCACCATGGATGAAATTGGTGTTAAGGTTATAGAAGCAGTAGGTAATGAATTTGATCCGAATTATCATAATGCAGTTATGCATGGTGAGGATGAGGAACTGGGTGAAAATATAGTTTCAGAGGAATATCAAAAGGGCTATATGTATCATGACACTGTGGTAAGACACAGTATGGTAAAGGTTGTTAATTAACATATTTTATATTAAGAAGATATTAGTCAAATATATAGGAGGAATAACATGGGAAAGATAATAGGTATTGACTTAGGTACCACAAATTCATGTGTTGCAGTAATGGAAGGTGGAAAGCCTGTAATTATTGCAAATGCAGAAGGAGCAAGAACCACACCTTCAGTTGTGGCATTTACAAAATCAGGAGAGCGTTTGATTGGTGAGCCTGCTAAGCGTCAAGCAGTTACAAATTCAGATAAAACCATTTCATCTATAAAAAGACATATGGGAACTGATTTTCGTGTAAAAATTGATGATAAAAGATATTCTCCTCAGGAAATATCAGCCATGGTGCTACAAAAGCTAAAAACAGATGCTGAAAGTTATCTTGGAGAGAAGGTTACTGAGGCAGTTATTACTGTTCCAGCATATTTTAATGATGCCCAGAGACAGGCAACTAAGGATGCAGGAAAGATTGCAGGCCTTGATGTAAAGAGAATTATTAATGAGCCTACAGCTGCAGCGCTTGCCTATGGTCTCGATAATGAACATGAGCAAAAAATAATGGTTTATGACCTAGGTGGCGGTACATTCGACGTATCAATAATTGAGATTGGTGATGGTGTTATAGAAGTGCTTGCAACCTCTGGTGACAATAGACTCGGTGGAGATGACTTTGACGAGAGAGTAACCAGATATATGGTTGATGAGTTCAAGAAGAATGAAGGTGTAGATTTATCTACCGATAAAATGGCTATGCAGAGATTAAGAGAAGCGGCTGAGAAGGCTAAGATTGAATTATCATCAGCTACAACCTCTAATATAAATCTTCCATTTATTACTGCAACTGCTGATGGACCTAAGCACTTTGATATGAATCTTACCCGTGCTAAGTTCGACGAGCTGACCAGTGATTTGGTTGAAAGAACAGTTATACCAGTTCAAAATGCTCTTAAGGATGCAGGTATAGCAGCTACAGAGCTGAACAAGGTTCTTTTAGTAGGTGGTTCTACCCGTATTCCTGCAGTTCAGGATAAGGTTAAGCAGTTAACAGGTCAGGAGCCTTCTAAGAACTTAAATCCAGATGAATGTGTTGCTCTTGGTGCTTCTATTCAGGGTGGTAAGCTAGCAGGTGATGCTGGTGCTGGAGACATTCTTTTACTTGATGTAACTCCACTTTCCTTATCAATTGAAACTCTCGGTGGTGTAGCTACTAAGCTTATTGAGCGAAATACTACTATACCTACAAAGAAGAGCCAGATATTCTCTACAGCTGCTGATAACCAGACAGCAGTTGATATACATGTAGTTCAAGGTGAAAGACAGTTTGCCAAGGACAATAAGACCTTAGGACAATTCCGTCTTGATGGAATACCACCAGCAAGAAGAGGTGTTCCTCAGATTGAGGTAACATTTGATATAGATGCAAATGGAATAGTTAACGTATCTGCTAAAGATTTAGGAACAGGCAGAGAACAGCATATTACCATAACTGCCAGCACTAATTTATCAGATGCTGATATAGACCGTGCTGTTAAGGAAGCAGCAGAATTTGAGGCACAGGACAAGAAGCGTAAGGAAGCCATAGACTTAAGAAATGAAGCTGATTCAATGGTATTCCAGACAGAGAAGGCCTTAAGTGAGGTTGGCGATAAGATTAGTGACAGTGAAAAAGAAACTGTTGAAGCAGATCTAACACACTTGAAGGAGCTTTTAGAAAAGACCAATCCTGAGGTTATGAGCGACGGTGAAATTGAAGATATTAAAGCCGCTAAGGAAAAGCTTATGACTGATGCACAAGCATTATTTGCTAAGCTATATGAGCAAAGTGGTGCCGCAGGTGCTGGTCCTGATATGTCAGGAGCAGATGCTCATGATGCAAGTCATGACTATGGTGATGACGTAGTTGACGGAGATTATAAAGAGGTCTAAGTCGCCAAGCAATATGCAATATAAGACCTATAACACAAGACATTATGACAGGTAGTCACTTGTGACTGCCTGTCAAATATTGATATAAGCGTAGAACTTATCCAAGTGAAATGGTATGCTTAAAGGATACTAATTCACTTGGAAAATCTGCTTATAAGCGGATATTTATGAAATGAAGCTATGAAAGGTGAAGGATAAATGGCAGATAAAAGAGATTATTATGAGGTGTTAGGTGTCAGTAAAGGTGCTAGCGATGATGAACTGAAGAAGGCTTATAGAAAATTAGCTAAAAAGTACCATCCTGATACCAACCCAGG
>JAAYPG010000066.1 GCA_012519905.1 Clostridiales bacterium
GCTACAATTGTATTCGAAACAAAATATCGTAATCCTGATGCCTTAAGAGGATTGGAAGGCTTCTCGCATATATGGCTTATATGGGGCTTTCATCATAATAAACGTGAAAACTGGGCGCCCATGGTGAAGCCACCCCGTCTAGGGGGGAATATGAGAATGGGGGTCTTTGCAACCAGATCGCCTAATCGACCTAATCCACTGGGCTTATCTTCTGTAAGGCTTGATGATATTGAATATCACAGGGAATATGGCCCGATAATTCATGTGTCTGGTGTCGACCTGGTAGATCAGACACCAATATACGATATTAAGCCATATCTTGCTTATACTGACAGCCATCCAGAGGCCCTAGGGAGTTACCTAGATAAGATAGAAGATAGTAGGCTTAAGGTAGAATTTAGGGAGGAGTTACTTAATCAGTTACCTAAGAAGTATCATGAAGCTGTCATGGGAGTTCTTTCGCAGGACCCAAGACCATCATATCATGATGATCCAGAGAGAATATATGGTTTCTATTTTGCAGGGTATAATATTAGGTTTAAGGTGAATGATAACTACTTATCAGTATATGAGGTAACGAAACTCTGATATTAATGAGGCTGCCGCTGAAATGTAAGAGGGAGCTGTATATGTTCCAATCATGCACATTTAGGAGAACGGTTTGCCATGATTTGTTTAATCATAAGCGGACTTTAGTCCGATTAAGATTTACAAATCGCAGCAAACTGTACTAATAATCAGTGTGTGATGGAATATATACACTCCCTTAATTACTTCAGCGGCAGCCTTTTCATTTTACTGCTTTTTCATATTAAAGAGTGCATATGAGGATATGTTGACCATTTGATATCCACCATTTTCTTCAGGGTCTAATGAAATGAGATAATCCACTTTGTATTGCAATGATGTTTCGGTCACCCCATCTATGACTAAGGCTTCAGGGAATAGTACCAGATAGAGTCCCTCTCCCTCAACCATACTCATATTTGCATTTTCTACATCACATCCATAGCTACCATAATGCTTATTATTTTCATCCTTGCTAGCGTCGCGATACCATTCATAGCTACTATCCTTGGATAGAACAAGATAGCCTTTTCCATCTAAATCCCATTCGCCTACCAGGAATTCCTTAGCCTTTTCTTCATTAACTTTATTACTTACATCCTCAACCTCGATACTGGACATAAATTTTAGGGCCTGGTCATAGCCGCTATCATATAGGTCAGGTGTAGAGGTGTAGGTTATTGATGCCGCATTATAGTATTTTCCATAATACCTTTGATAAACCTTATAAGTAGAAGCGCCATCCTCGTAGATATATCCATATTCATACCATTTGGTACCATTCACCGTTATTTCATTAGGTTGGAGAAATACTTGAAATCCATCATTTTCTGATATTAAACTCTCTATAAATGAAATCATTGCCATAGGATGTTGATATGTACTTTCCTGAGATACATTAAGGCTTATTTTGTTTTCAAATTCATCCTCAAATTCGAGAGGTTCATTGGCAATGTTCTTTACAATAGTCCAAACCTTATCATCAAATTTAATGGACATATTACCTATAGTAAGAGGAACAGTGTTTTTGCTACAGGCTGTAAGGAGGAATACCATTGATAGTAATAATAAAGCTTGCAGATTTTTCTTCATTGTAGACTACCTTCTCTTTCATATTATAAGTGCTTTAGTACCCATGTTACACCGAAAAGAGATAAATTTCAATTTATTTATAATATTAAGAATAATTCTCATTAAAGAGGTTGTATATATGATAAAAATATGCTAAATTAAAATATATTAAGCAATTCTACTTATTGATACTTTTATTGACACTTGTTTACTAAAGAAAAGGAGATATTAATATGGCCATGTATGAGATGAAACCAGAATATTATACTGGAATTAGTTTTGTTGATGAAGAACATAAAAAGCTATTTGAAATTGCAAATACTGTTTATGATCTACTGACTGATGAGTTCATACCTGATAAGTATGACTATATTATGGAAGTGGTAAATGAACTGAAAAGCTATGCAAAATATCATTTTGACCATGAGGAAGAATATATGAGCAGTATAAAGTATCGAAAATTTTTATCTCATAAGGTTGCACATGATGGTTTTATAGAGGAAATAGAAAAATATGATGCAGAAATAATTGATGAGAACCAAAAGGAGTCTTTGTTGGAATTGCTAGAGTTTTTGACAACATGGCTAGTTGAGCATATTCTTAAGCAGGACAAGCAATTTGCAGAATAAGATAATATATTTAGACATTGCATAATTTGGACAGTTTAGAATAACCATAAAACAAGCTATTATATTGAACAAGTAAGGTTTAAATATATATATAAAACACACAAAGAAAAGGAGATGCTACTATGGCTATGTATGAGATGAAGCCGGAATATTATACCGGTATTAACTTTATTGATGAGGAACATAAAAAGCTATTTGAAATTGCTAATAGGGCATATGAATTATTGATGAATGAGTTCATCCCAGATAAATACGATTACATTATGGAAGTTATTGATGAGCTTAAAGATTATACTAAATATCATTTCGACCATGAAGAGACCTATATGAATAACATAAAATATAAAAGATTCCTATCACAAAAGGTTTCCCATGATGACTTTATTGAAAAGATTAATAGTTATAGCTCGGAAATTGTGGATGAACAACAGAGAGAATCCTTATTGGAATTACTTGAGTTTCTAACAACCTGGCTTGTAGAGCATATCTATAAGCAGGACAAGCTTATAGCTGAGTAAGATATAAGTCATTTTCAAGTATTGTTAACATACTTGCATAAAACCGCTATGGATAATCCCATGCGGTTTTACTATTAAGAGCTATTATGGTTAGATGTTAAGGAGAGAAGATGGGAAAAACTGTAGTAATCGGCGTATCAGGTGGTTCTGCATCAGGAAAAACCACTGTAGCAAATCGAATTAAGGAGGCATTTGAGGATAGGGTTGAGCTATTGAGTCAGGATTTTTATTATCTTCCCTATGATGATTTATCTTTTGAGGAAAGGGTTAAGCTTAATTATGACCATCCAAATGCCTTTGATACAGAGAGATTAATTCAAGATATTAGAGAGCTTAAGGAGGGTAAGGCCATCGAGCGGCCGGTTTACTCCTATACAGAATATACAAGGCTGTCAGAAACAGTAACTGTCATGCCTGCCAAGGTTATTGTTGTTGAGGGATTTATGATATTCGAGAATACATCCCTAAGAGAGCTTATGGATATAAAGATTTTCGTTGATACTGACGCAGATGAAAGACTTATTAGACGGATCATCCGGGACGTAAGTGAAAGAGGAAGGACACTGGAGTCTGTGATTAATCAGTATATTGATTCCGTTAAACCCATGCATGAGCAATTTGTGGAGCCCTATAAAAAGTATGCTGATATCATTATACCTAGAGGTGGAATGAATGATGTGGCAATTGATGTACTAATCCATAGAATTAGGGCTATTGTAGATGAGATATAGATACTATCATTATTTGACCTAATACAGGCATATAATTAAATAAGGACCACATAAGGAAAATATAATGCCTGATAGAGAGTTTTATACTTTTAGTGAATATATCCGTAAAGACCAGGATGCCCTATCGCCCTCAGCAGAGGATTATATGGAAATGATATATAGACTTACAAAGGAGCAAGGGTTTACCAGAGTAAATGACCTTGCAGGAGCCCTAAATGTACAACCTCCTTCTGTAACTAAAATGATACAAAAGCTGTCTGAAATGAAGCTTATTAAGTATGAAAAGTACGGTGTTATTATGCTAGAGAGGGAGGGCATTGCCTTAGGAAAAGCCCTTCTTTACAGACATAACCTAATCGAAGAGTTTTTGCGACTGCTTAATATTACAGAAGGGCTCTTGGCAGAGACTGAAAAAATGGAGCACACGATTAATGATGAGATTCTAAAGGGAATAAAGGACCTTTTGGAATTTTTTCAGATGAATCCTGAGCTTAGAGATAGATGGAATCAATATCGCCGCAAGAATATTGATAAAGAAGAATAAATAAGATGGATGGGATTTTAGCCCCATCCAAATAATCTAAATATTAGAGTGGTTATAGAACAAATTATTATAGCTATTCCCGTAGGTATAAAAGCGGCTAAGGCGGTCCATTTCATACTGCCAGTCTCTTTTTTTATGGTTATAAGTGTCGTAGCACAGGGCCAATGTAGTAAGCTAAATAGCATTGTGTTTAAAGCGGTAAGGTAGGTCCATCCATTATCAAGAAGAATTTGCTTAAGGGAGTCAAGACTATCAATTTCTATCATAGAACCTGTAGATAGGTAGGACATTAAAAGTATCGGTAGTACGATTTCATTTGCTGGCAGACCAAGTATAAAGGCCATTAGTATAAACCCGTCAAGGCCAATCAATCTGGCAAATGGATTTAGGAAGTTGGCTGTATGCCCTATCAAACTCAAATCACCTATATATATATTTCCCAAAATCCAAGTGATTGCTCCCGCCGGGGCCGCAACTATAATAGCTCTCCATAATACGAACATGGTCCGATCGATGATAGAGCTGTATAAGACTCTACCTACTCTTGGGACTCGGTAAGGCGGTAACTCAAGAGTAAATGTAGAAGGGACCCCCTTAAGTATAGTCTTTGATAGGAGATAGGAGACTAATAAGGTAATTACTATTCCAATTACCACCAGACCTGTTACAGAAAGTACAGGTAAAATTCCGTATCCAAAGCCTTCCCTTGACACTAAAAACACAGTAGATATGGCGATTAAAGTTGGAAATCTGCCATTACAGGGGACAAAATTATTGGTAAGGGTGGCTATAAGTCTTTCTCTGGGAGATTCTATAATTCTACAGGCAATGATTCCAGCTGCATTGCAGCCAAATCCCATGCACATTGTTAAGCATTGCTTACCATGGGCGCAGGCCTTCTTAAATAAATGATCCATATTAAAGGCAACCCGAGGAAGATAGCCTAGATCCTCCAATATCGTAAAAAGAGGAAAGAAGATGGCCATGGGAGGTAGCATAACAGCTACCACCCAGGAAAGAGTCCTATAAAGCCCTAATACCAATACCCCGTGAAGCCACTGAGGAGCATTTACATAATGAAAAAACATAGTTATCTTTTCTTCAATTATGAAGAAAAAATTGGATAGAAGAGATGAAGGATAATTTGCCCCTGATATTGTAATCCAAAAGATTAATGCAAGAGTTAGCAGCATTAAGGGTATACCAAACCTTTTTGAGGTGATATAATTATCTATAATCCTATCCCTATTCATCTTCTTGCTATTATTAGAGACATAGCTTTGGGTAAGTTCCTCAATCCTATAATAGATACTTGTGGCAATTGAATCCCTAATAGCTTGTTTATCCATATCTATATTAGAATCATTAAGTATATTTTCTATCTCATTTAGTAGATTCTCTGGTATAAGTTCGTGTAAGTTTTTAACAAACTTATCATCACTGTCAATCAATCTAAGAGCAATCCATCTAGGATTAATATCACCGGACTGATCTTCTAATAAAGGAACAATCCTATCAATAATTTCTTCATACTTTTCCTCATACCAGACAGGTTGTGGGGTGGGTTTAATATCACCACTTGCAATCTTGTATACTGCCTGCTTAAGATCATTCATACCTATGCCACTTCGTGCAGCGCATAGCACCACAGGGATTCCCAGCTCTTTCTCTAGTCCATATGAATCTATCTCGATTTTCTTCTTTTTCGCCTCATCTATAAGATTAATACAAAGGATAAGGTTATCAGTTAATTCTAGCACCTGATAGACCAGGTTAAGGTTTCTTTCAAGACAGGTTGCATCTGCCACTACGATGACAGCATCCGCATTTCCAAAGCATATGAAATCTCTAGCAACTTCTTCTTCGGCAGATGAGGAGAACAAGGAATAAGTTCCTGGAAGATCAACTATAATAAAATCCCTATCCTCATATTTATATTCACCCTTGGCATTTACAACGGTTTTACCTGGCCAATTTCCGGTGTGCTGATGTAGGCCGGTAAGTGAATTAAATACAGTGCTTTTCCCTGTATTAGGATTACCTGCTAGTGCAATGACGAATTGATTTTCGTCCTTATTAATATGGAATATATCTGTTAATGCAGAATTTTTAGTGGATTGAAAAGTTAAACCCATGATTCCTCCAATTTATATATTGATTCATTATAAAGATAAAAAGCCTTTATGAAATAGTGACTAAGGATGCTTCTTCCTTTCTAAGTGCAATCATAGCACCACGTATATTGAATACCGTAGGGTCACCGGAAGGACCTCGTCTAATAACCTCGACTCTTGCACCCTTAGTTAAGCCAAGAGCTAACATTCTTTCTCTTAGGTAACCTGTTGAAGTAAGATCATCTACTTTGACAACGCTTCCTATTGAAGCGTTATGAAGCTTTAACATATTATATAACCTCCAAATAAATAATACTTAGCCTAGAATAAAAGATTTAGCGTAAGCTAATATCATAATATGAAAAAGAATGTATGAGGTTCATAATAATAAAAGAAAATAAGTATTGATAAATGTCATAAAGCAAATGAATAAGCCCCATAAGTTGGTTTTTTATCTCCAACTTATGGGGCTTAAATCATTCAAATCCTAATGAACTTATCACTTATAATTTATTCTCGCTAATAATTCTATTAAATATTGGGTCAACCTTAGAAAAATCCATAGCCTTTATATAGAAGGCTTCTAGATCATCATGCATAAGCTTAGCATCTTTGATATGATCGGTAGCCAGATCTATTAGCTCCTTTGATATATTAAGATGCAATGACATACGGTCTATATAGGTATCTGGAATTTCTTCCATAAGGTTGGTAACAAGATAATGTTTATTGTCTTTAATTGAATGAAAGGAATTACTGGTTGTAACAGCTATAGCTGCAGATGGAAATATAATATGATCTATCTTATGGGGGGTACGTATGGAACAGTAGCATATAATATGCTCTAACCCCAATAAAGAAGCCTCATGGGCAAGGGCTGACAATAAGGCCTTAGAAGCGGCCCCCCACATATCAGGTATTACATAAATCTTATCAGCATAGGCTGCGATAGTCTCATTAAAGAATACTGTTTCGCCTACAGATACTGCGCTAAGAAGCCTTTTTTTAACTTTGCCCTTATTAGTGCCCTTTATATCATTTATTAGTTTTCTGACAAAGTCATTAACTACATTTAATTTCACATAGGGCTTAGCCATAGTCATATTATTATTAAGAAAATCAGCGGCAGATGCAATAGAGGCTGTAGCCATCTGATGACAACTGGATATGGTATCGCTCAGTTGTATTATCTCATCCTTATAAGCCATAAGAGAGCTTTCGTCCCAGCAGTCTCCCATATTGATTATAGTATCGTAAGCGCCCGGATATCTGGGATCCATTGTATGTGGTGCTGTACCATCCACCATAGCGATACCTGAATCATAATCTATATAGGCATCTAGAGAACCAGGATCACTGGCACAATGAAAATACTCTATAGAATGCTCCTTAGCTTCCAAAACTTTTAGAACTCTTTTCATCAATGAACTTTTACCACTTCCAGGCCCTCCCTTAATTATATATAGTCTTTTGCCTTCAAGGGGGTTCCTGAGCTCATCAAATAAGGAGACAAAGCCTATTTTTGTATTACTACCCAAAAGAAATTTTATTTTATTATTATCAGACATATGCTTACCTCACTATTTTAATATTTTGCTAAGTTTCTAATGTTATTATTACTATACAGTATAAAAATAATTATCAAAGTTAATATATGTTAAATTATATGCATATAGCTTATAATGTGGGTAGATTTTCTTGCAAACTCTCAAAAAAAATGATATGCTCATAGATATTTATTATTAGAATAATAGCAAGGTAATTTGTGCTAGATTACATATTATTTATGTTAATAGAAGGGAGAACTATAGTGTTCGAAATACTTAAAGCTATCTTACTTGGTATTGTAGAAGGTATAACAGAATGGCTTCCAATTAGTAGTACAGGGCATATGATTCTAGTGGAAGAATTCGTTGAATTTAAGGCTAGTGCTGAGTTTATGGAGATGTTTCGTGTGGTAATACAGTTGGGGGCAATTCTAGCTGTTGTCTTGTTATATTTTAATAAATTAAATCCGTTTTCATTTAAAAAATCAAAAGAAGAAAAAATGGATACCATGGCTATCTGGTATAAGGTCATAATAGGAGTAATACCTGCAGGAATATTGGGAGTTCTCTTTGATGATTGGTTTGACCAGCATTTTTATAATTATATAATGGTAGCAGTCATGCTGATTGTATACGGTGTTTTGTTTATAATGATTGAAAATCGTAATAAAGATAGAGATACTAAGATTAACAGCTTTAATGATTTGACCTATAAGACTGCATTTTTAATAGGTATTATACAGGTCTTGTCCTTGATGCCAGGAACCTCCCGTTCAGGAGTAACCATACTGGGGGCAATATTACTTGGGTGCTCCCGTAGTATAGCTGCTGAATATTCATTCTTTCTATCGATACCTATTATGTTTGGAGCCAGTGCTCTAAAGCTATTAAAGTTTGGTTTAGACTTTACAAGTATGGAGCTTGCAGTATTATTAACAGGTATGGCAGTGGCTTTTATCGTATCTATAGTTGCTATAAAATTCCTTATGAGCTATATTAAGCGTAATGACTTTAAGGCCTTTGGCTGGTATAGGATTGCGCTGGGAATATTGGTGGTAGGATATTTTATAACTAATAGAACATTTTAAATTATATTAGTTGGTAAATCTTGATACTAAGGCATATCGGCTATATATGAAAGAGGAAGGTTATGGATAAGAAAAAATTAATATTTTACGGAGTTTCCATAGTTGTATCTGCTGTAGTTCTTGTGTATATAATCGTATTTGCTAGTAGAATCTTTAAAACAGAAGAAAATAATAATAATGAGATTGAAGCTAATATTCAGACTAATGACCATGATAATAATGATGAATCTGCTCCAGATAATTCTATTGATTTAGAAGATGAGGAGCCAGATCTAAGCATGCTAAAGGGTAATGGTCACTCAAATAATGAAGATATAGATTTAGGTGATGAGGAGGATACTGAAAATATTGATAATGAAGAAGCAGATAAAGAAAGCGTATATGATGATGAGCTAGATAATGAAGCTGTTAGTCCCAAGCCTGAACAGCTTGTTGATGCAGAGGATCCCCAAGAAGAGGGTAGTTCAGGGGTTAGTATGGATGTAAGGGATATAAAGAATTCAAAGAATGAAACAGATGATATCACCTATGGTATAGATGTGGCAAAATGGCAAGGGGTTATAGACTGGGCTAAGGTTAAGGAGGCCGGTGTGGAATTTGCCATGATACGGGTGGGATATAGAACTCAGATTAGTGGAGAAATTACAGAGGACCCATATGCTAAATACAACTTACAGCAGGCGGGTAAGCAAGGTATCAAGCTTGGTGCCTATTTCTTTTCAACGGCTATTAATGAAAAGGAAGCCGAGGAAGAGGCTAGATGGGTTACTGATTTTATTGCACCCTATAAGATTACCTATCCTGTAGCCTATAACTGTGAGGGCTTTACGGATCCAAATAATAGACAGTATAAGCTGACCAAGGAGGAAAGATCAAATCTAGCTACAGTATTTCTTGATTTTGTTAAGGATAAGGGTTATTTGCCTATGTTCTATGCTTCAAAAAATGAGCTTGAGGACAACAGGGATTGGGATAAGGATCTATTAACAAAAAAATATAGGATATGGGTTGCACAATATCCTGATCAACTAGCGCTTAACTCCAAATCCTCGTATACCGACCTACATGAAATGTGGCAATATACCAATAATGGAAAGGTACCTGGTATTAAGGGTTCGGTTGACCTAAATATTGCTTATTTTGGATTTGAAAAGGCTGCAGCTCCTAAGGATGATACTCCAGTAGACGAGGTTAGTGCTGATCCTTTAGCACTTATTAGTTTTAAGGAGGTAAATGAGACTGTGACTGCTAAGGAACTAACAAATCTTCGCGACATTCCTGGTACAGATACGGGTAGCAAGGTGATTGAGGTTCTATATTATGGTGATCAGGCAAGGCGGACTGGGATAGGAGATAACGGATGGTCAAGAGTGGAATATAAGGGAAAAACCTTATATGCTGTAACTGATTATCTTACAACAAATCTAAACTACCAAGAGCAATTAAAGCCCAGTTTAGAGAATCCAGAAGCAGGAATAACATTTACAGAGGTGAATGAGAAAGTAACAGCCAAGATTGTAACTAATCTAAGATTGGTCCCTAGTACCGATAGTGACGATACCATTGTAGTAGCCTTAGAAAATGGACAGGTCGCACTAAGGACAGGTATAGGTAGTAATGGTTGGTCAAGAATAGAATATGAGGGTCAGCTTCTATATGCTGTAACTAATTATCTTGAGTTAATAGAAGAATAGGAAGGTTAGAAGGACAGTTCTTTACAATAAGCAGTTTATTTTAGTGACTAGGGAGGATATATATGGGACAGAAGATACAAAAAAGTACCCCTGAGAGAGAGCTTTGGGCACAATATGATGCACTGCAGCTGGGTTCCGGTTGGGATGAAAAGGATATTACTAAGCCACAGATACTTATAGAGGATGTATACGGTGACAGCCATCCGGGAAGTGTGCATCTTAATCAATTGACTGAGCAGGCAAAATACGGTGTCTTTGAATGCGGAGCTTATCCAGCACATTTTCATGCTACAGATATATGTGACGGTTGTGCCCAAGGGCATGATGGAATGAATTATATACTAGCTTCTAGGGAAGCTATATGCGATATGGTAGAGATACATGGATCTGCTACTCCTTGGGATGGACTGATACTTACCTCCTCCTGTGATAAATCAGTGCCAGCTCATCTGAAAGCAGCGGCAAGGCTTGATATTCCCACCATATTTATTCCTGGTGGAAGTATGAGACCCAGCCCCTATATGGCTACCTCTATGAAGGCAGGAGATATTTCCTTAAGACAAAAGAGAGAGGGGCAGATATCTGAGCAAGAGGTAAGAGATTATAAGATAACGGGCTGTCCTTCCTATGGTGCCTGTGCATTCTTAGGAACAGCCAGTACTATGCAATGTATGGCTGAAGCCTTGGGTTTAGCTCTACCGGGTAGTGCTCTTGTACCTGCAACTATGAGAGATATCCTTCAGTATTCTAGAGATGCAGGAAGAAGGATTATGGATTTGGTAAATCGGGGCATAAAAGCAAGCATGATTATGACTAAAGAGGCCTTCTACAATGCATTTGTTATTCACAGTGCAATTGGTGGATCAACTAATGCTATGATACATATGCCTTCTATAGCTAGAGAGCTGGGAATTATATTAGATCCAGAAGAAATTGATGAAATTAATCATAAGATTCCTCATATGGTTAATGTAACACCTAGCGGTGAGTTTCCTACGGAAGCCTTTTGGTTTGCTGGGGCTATACCGATGGTTCAGCTATATCTTAAGGACTATCTTAATCTAGATGTAATGACTGTAACAGGTAAGAGTCTGGGAGAAAACCTAGAGGATTTACAAAGGGAGAATTTCTTTGCCCGTAATTTGGGCTATCTAGCCAATTATGGCCTTACTAGAGAAGATTTAATAATACCCCCTGATAAAGCCGATGAGATGGGTTCAATTGCTGTATTGAAGGGTAATATAGCTCCAGAGGGTTCTGTTGTAAAGTACTCAGCCTGTGATAAAAAACTATATAAGCATAGGGGGCCTGCCAGAGTATTTGATTCTGAGGAGGAGGCCCATAGGGCAGTAGTTAAAGGGGAAATTAATCCAGGTGATATGATAGTTATACGCTATGAAGGACCAAGAGGTTCTGGTATGCCTGAGATGTTTATGACTACAGAGGCTATAGTGTGTGATCCGAGGCTAAATGGTACTGTGTCACTAATAACAGACGGAAGATTCTCTGGAGCAACCAGGGGGGCTGCCATCGGCCATATATCACCGGAGGCAGCAGTAGGTGGACCCTTAGCATATATTAGAGAAGGTGATATCATTGAATATGATATCCAGGCCAGACAAATCAATTGTGTAGGTATTAAAGGTAGCTTAAAAGAGCCTGTAGAGATTGAAAAGATACTAAAAGAACGGGCCAATAGGGAAGGAATTGCTCCTAGACCTGTAAGAAAAGGACTTTTAAAGCGTTATACATCCCTTGCTTTATCAGCCATGGAAGGTGCAGGTTACGAATAAGAGAACTGTACCAGGTACAAAGACAGAGATGATCTGTACCAGGTACCAAAGTCAGTACCTGGTACAGACGAAAGGTACAAAAACCGGCACCCGGTACAGAAGAATTGAAGAAGTTGAAAGGAGAAAGTGATGAAGGCTAGATTTATTACGCCGGTTGTTACGGCTTTTGATAATAATTATAATCTTGATATTGAAGCGAATCATAGAATATGGGATTTTGTTATAGAGGGTGGTATAGACGGTATTATTCTAATGGGTAGTACAGGTGAATTCTTTGCCATGACAATGGAGCAGAAGAAGGAGCTTATTGTTGAGGCGGTTAAACATATAGATCACAGGGTTCCCCTTATCGTTGGTACTGGATGTATGAGGCAGGATGATACTATTGAATTAACCAAATTTGCCAAGGATAAAGGGGCTGATGGGGTAATCATCGTACCTCCCTACTATTTTTCCTTGTCTGAATCTAGTGTAGAAGACTATTTTGATGCAATTGCTGGTGCGGTGGACACTAATATATATATCTATAATTACCCAGAACGAACAGGTTATGACTTGACGCCTGAGCTGATGCTTAGGCTTCGAAGAAAGCATGATAATATAGTTGGCTGTAAGGATACAGTAGTGGATTTTGCTCATACCCGTAGGCTTATAGACACCATACTTCCTGAGTTTACTGATTTTGAAATATATTCAGGTTATGATGATAATTTCGCTCATAATGTCTTGAGCGGGGGGAGTGGAGTTATAGGCGGACTTACTAATGTGGCTCCTGAGGTTGGCTCAGGCTGGGTAAAAGCCTTCCATGAAAATGATATAGAAAAGATATCATTCTATCAAAAACAAATGGACATTTTGGCGCAGCTTTTTGAATTCGGAATACCCTTCGTACCCTTAGTTAAGAAGGCTATGGTGCTCCGAGGAATATCTATGGAGGATGTAGTCACGCCACCACTAGAAAAGCCTAGCAAAGATCACATCTTACGAATAAAGGAAATCTTAAGAAGAGTAAATATCTTATCCGAATAAGAACAAGCCCTGATATGTATAGTCGTTACAGACTTTTTAGTCCTTTAAAGACATACATATCAGGGCATTTTATATGGTTTTCTCTTACTTAGTATAATTATCAAAATATCCCTGAACCAGCACGATAGGTGTTCCCTTATCACCGCTTCCGGAGGTGAGATCACATAGGGAGCCTATTAAATCAGTTAAACGCCTTGGTGTAGTACCTTGGGATGCCATATCTCCCACAAGATTATCCCCTTTGTGACGTATATATTCAGAGATGGCTTCCTTTAACTCATCGCCCTTTAGATGGGCAAAATCATTATCAGCAAGGTATTTTAGTTTGACTTCATTAGGCTGTCCTTCTAAACCACTGGTGTAAGCAGGAGATACGACAGGATCTGCTAGTTCCCATATCTTACCGATGGGGTCTTTGAAGGCTCCATCGCCATATACCATGGCTTCTACATGTTTACCTGTAAGTTTATAAAATGCTTTACTGATTCCGTCCACAATTGGTTGGCATTCACGGGGAAAGAGCTTGACTGTATCCTCTGTTGCTCTATTGCAGCCTAAAAGTCCATAGGCTTCATTATAGCCGCTACCATCTATAGATGAGGTAAGGATATCATCAAGACTATAGATAGTTATTGCCCCGGCCTCCTTAAGAAGTCTTTTGGTTCTTTCTCTAGAGTGGACATCACAAGATAGGACATGCTTGGTGTTCTTTAGAATTGCACGACAATCATTTGCTAGTAGTATATCAACTTCACAGTCCTCGTCTTTAATAATGTTTTTATAATATTCAATATAATCTACACCTGTAAAAGGATGTTTATAGCAACCAAAAAGTTGACGATAATTCTCTTCGGTTAATACATCAGTCCATGGATTAACGCCCTTTTCATCCAGTGTATCTAAATCTACAAGATGGTTCCCCACCTCATCTGAGGGATAGCTAAGTAGTAGGGTGATTTTTTTTGCCCCTCTAGCAATTCCCTTAAGGCAGGTGGCGAATCTATTTCTACTTAGGATAGGAAAAATCACACCAATATTTTCATTGCCGAACTTGCTTCTGATATCCGATGCTATATGGTCGACGGAGGCATAGTTTCCTTGTGCTCTAGCAACTACAGCTTCAGTCACAGCTACGATATCTCTATCGCCTATCTGAAAACCTTCATTTTCTGCTGCATCTAGCACACTTTTTACAACGATATCTACTATATCGTCACCTTCTCTTATTATCGGTGCACGAACACCTCTTGATATAGTTCCTATATATCTTTCCATTTTACACACTCCCTCATTTACCTTCATACTTTATTTATTATCATATCGAAGTTGATTTAATCACCATATTATTATAGCATTGGTTATCACTTTAGTAAAACTAATAGTTATTATACATACCATAAGTCTGACTTATACTTGCGGAGTGTTTTTAAATAATAGGACGCAATTTCTTATTACAATGAAATAAGGGATACATAGCCAATGGCTATATATCCCTTTTGTTTAACTATTATTATGTTCTTAACTAGCTTAGTTATTAGTTTAGTTATAAGGATGAATTGTCTGGATAGTTCCATCCTCGTTATACTTTAATTCTGTAAATTTAATAGAACGTCTTGAATCAATGCCACCGGATAATGATGCATCATGGTAGAAGAGATACCATTTACCCTTAAACTCAACTACAGAATGATGGGTAGTCCAACCAATAACAGGCTCTAATATTCTTCCTCTGTATACAAAGGGGCCTGTAGGACTATCACTAGTAGCATATACGATGTAGTGGCTTGTTCCTGTTGAATAGGTTAGATAATATGTTCCATTATACTTGTGTACCCATGGTGCCTCAAAGAAACGTCTGTCCTCATCGCCTGCCAATAATGGCTTGTTATTCTCATCAAGAATTTTGGATTCTTTAAGTGGCTCCTTTAAGGAAATCATATCTTCATTTAACTCAGCTATATATACACTAAGAGCTTCTTCTTCTGGCTTCTGAGGTCCAGCGTCTGCAACAAATTCACCTGTTTGCCATTTTTCCAATTGTCCGCCCCAAATACCGCCTACATACATGTATGCCTTGCCATCGTCATCAATGAAGACAGCAGGATCGATACTAAAGGTACCTTCTATGTAGTTTGGTTCAGGTTTAAAAGGACCAGCAGGGCTTTTTGATGTTGCTACACCAATACGGAAGATTCCATCCTTGTCCTTAGCTGGAAAATAAAAATAATAGGTGCCATTCTTGTATGCTGCATCTGGAGCCCACATCTGTTGGCTGGCCCAAGGTACATCCTTAACATGAAGTACTTCACCATGATCTACAACGGGAGCATCAATATCATCCATAGAAAATACATGATAATCCTCCATTGCATATTGGTCTCCGCTGTCGTCTGACACGGCGTCGTGCTCTAAATCGTGAGAAGGATATATATATATCTTATCTTCGAACACGTGAGCAGATGGATCAGCAGTATAGAGATGTGTTACTAATGGTTCGTTCTGTTTAGCGTGTTTATTCATCTGTATTCTCCTCGTCATAAATTATATTATTACATACTAATTATAACAAGGATTTACAGACAAGCAAGGGGTAAGATGCTATTAATAATGAAATGTTTATAAAATATGTATTTTAAACCAGATATTTGAGAAATTGCTTTAATCATTTAGGATAATAATGTATTATATAAACAGATATTCAACTAAAACTTGTAGGTAAATTAATGGAAAATATATAGGGAGGGTTCGTATAACAATGAAAAAATGGAAATACTCACTTATATTTATTCTTATAATTAGTCTAAGTATATGGGTAGAGCCCTACAAGGCTACAGGTGAGGTAAAACCTATTGAGGAGGTTAACCGACAGCTGCAGGGAATAAGCCAAGAGGAGCAAGAGACCTTGGAGAAACTCTTTATACTTACTCAGGAAATAGAGGAGATGGAGAGAGAGGAAGCAAGGATTACCGAGGAAATAAATGATCTTATTGTAGAGATAGATGAACTAGATAAATCTATAACTAAGGAAGAGGAAAGTTATAATAGTAATCTAAAGATTATGGAGCAACTATTAATAAGCTATCAGCGTGGTGGTCCAGCATCTTATCTAGATATACTTTTAAAGGCTGAGAACCTTACTAGCTTTATCAAAAGTTTGAATTTAATAAAGGATATTTCAAGAAATACTGGGGAGCTTTTAGCCACTATAGAAGAGAGCAAGCTAATACTTGAGGAAAGAAAGCAGAGTTTAGCAGATAGCGTAGCTAAGTTAGAGCTTAAAAGGGAAGAACTTCAAGAGCCTATAGCCGAAAGAAAGAGACTAGTAAAAGAGCAGGAGAATTACCTTGATTCCTTGTCTGAGGAAAAGGAATTATATCAGCAACATCTTGATAATGTAAAGCTGATGTGGGACAATTTGAAGAAGCTCTTCTCTGAAATAGTAGATGAATATGCTCGGATAATAAATGAAGGGCATTTTACTATGGAAGATCTGAATCTACAATTTTCATTCTTTAGCTTAAAAGGTTCCATACATGAGGATACATTTAATAGAATTATGAATGATAATTCTACACTTTCAAGGATGGTATTCAGCTTTGGACAGGGTAGGGTAAGGCTTGAAGTACCTGATAATAGTTTGGTGCTTTATGGGTATTTTGAGTTGGGGGATACAAGCTCACTTTTATTTATTCCAGAAGAAGGAACATTCTACGGAATGGCTTTAGAGACAGAGTCTATCAATGAATTGTTTAAGGATGGACCACTTTTATTAGATTTTGAACAAGTAGCTGGTGACCTGGTAACCATAGATATTAAGCTTAAGGATGTAGAGGTCGCAGATGGTTTTATTAGCTTTAGTATAGGCATCGGTTCTTTATTCTAGTTCAAAGGAGGAAAAACATTGATTATAGCGAACAATCTATCATTAGTATATCCTGATAAGACCCAAGCTCTTATTGATGTAGATCTAAATATAAAGGCAGGAGAATTGGTATACATAACAGGCCCTAGCGGTTCAGGAAAGACGAGTCTACTTAAGCTTTTTATGGGTATAGAATATCCATCGACAGGTAGTCTTAGTGTTATGGGTAAGCCTATAAAAAACAATTCTAAAGGTAATATTAGAAAAATTAGAAGGAACATTGGACCGGTCTTTCAGGAGTTTAAATTAATCAAGGGCAGAACTTCCCTTGAAAATGTCATGATTGGAATGAGATTTTTAGGTTTAACGCCCAAATGTATAAAAAAAGAGGCAAATGAAGCCTTAGAAAAGGTAGGTCTTGGTCATAAGAAGTTATCCAAGGTTGAACATCTGTCCTGGGGAGAAACTCAAAGAGTGGCTATTGCTAGAGCAGTTGCCCGAAAGCCTTCTCTGATATTGGCAGATGAGCCGACAGGCAATCTTGATTATGACAATGCAATAAATATCCTTGGGCTATTAAAATCCTTTAGGAATGAGAATACCACCGTTATTATTACCACCCATGCCACACATCTTATTATGGAGGAGCAGAATGCGACCTTTATAAGTGTTGATGGTGGTAGGATTAGGATAGAACGGAAGGGGTAATAAGAAAGAAAGGTAGGTTGTTTGTATGAGAAGCTTTCTGTTC
Organism: Clostridiales bacterium; assembly: GCA_012519905.1. Lineage (GTDB taxonomy): Bacteria > Bacillota > Clostridia > Lachnospirales > Lachnospiraceae > Mobilitalea. Next base: position 17,939 of record JAAYPG010000066.1, read on the forward strand.
AATATGGGCTATTTTATAAAGGAATCTGGAAGGATTATCAGGCTGAATTTATTGTCAAATATATTTTCAGTTATAGGAACGGGCTTAATTCTTCTTCTGCTTGGTATAATTGTTACCGGGACCAGTGTTGGAAATCGTCTGGTTGTTATGTTAAATGAAGAAGCAGAGGTTAATGCTTATTTTTCAAAAGAACTTACATCTGAGGAAGTAGAGCAATTAATAGAAAAAATTACTAATCTTGATGGGGTCAGAGCTCTTAGGATTGTGGATGAAGATGAGGCCAAGGCTAGTATGCAGGAGATACTGGGAGAAGAGGCAAAAATCCTTGAGCTCTTTGATGATAATCCCTTTGAAGCATTTATAGAAATCCGCATTGACATAGAGGTAATGAACTCTGTTATAGAGGAACTAAGAGGGGTTGATGGGATAGAATATGTTCGAGACAACCAAGAGATACTAGAGAAGATAAAGGATATTACATATGCTCTTGAGATATTGGGCTATCTTATGATAGCTGCTGTTGGTATAACAACAGTAATTATCCTTTCCCATATGATACGTCAGGGTATATATAACAATAAGGAGCAGATCAACACATTAAAGCTTCTTGGTTCCCCAGGAATTTTCATAGGATTTCCATATATTTTGACTGGTGTTTTTCTGACTTTATTAGGAGGTATAATAGCTGTAATAGCTATGGTGCTTTTAATCAATGGAGCATATAACAGCCTGGGGGCGACTATTCCTTTTATACCCTTGCCTCCAAAAGATGAATTAATTACTAATATGGTTTTATGGCTTCCTGTCTTAAGTCTAATACTAGGTTTTTTTGGAAGTCTGTTTGGACTTTCCTCTATAGGAGAGAAGTCATAAAAGGTATATATTGGAGGTTATCATGTACAGCTTTATCAATGATTATAGTGAGGGAGCTCATCCTAGAATTCTAGATGCTTTCTATAAGTTAAACTTGGAGCAGAATATTGGTTATGGAGAGGATGCTTACTCCTTAAGGGCTAAGGAAGCTATAAAAGCACATATTAAGAATAATGAGGTGGATATACATTTTATAGCAGGAGGAACACAGACTAATTTATTGGTTGTATCATCTTTTCTAAGACCTCATGAATGTGTTATCTCTGTGGAGACAGGACATATCAATACCCATGAAACGGGTGCAATTGAAGCTACTGGCCATAAGGTAGTGGTAGTAGCAGATAGGGAAGGTAAGCTTACACCAGAACATTTAGAGAAAGCTATAAAGCAGCATACCGATGAGCATATGGTGAAGCCAGGTATGGTCTATATATCAAATTCAACCGAGCTTGGAACAATTTACACTAGATCTGAGCTTATGGCCATTCGTAACATGTGTAATAGCCATGGATTAATTTTGTTCTTGGATGGTGCTAGGCTAGGCTCTGCCCTTACTTGCAATAGTAATGATTTATGGCTTTTAGACCTTGCCCAGCTCACAGATGTATTCACTATAGGAGGGACAAAGAATGGGGCGCTTCTGGGCGAGGCCCTGGTTATAGTGAAAGATGAGCTGAAGGAGGATTTTCGCTACCTTATAAAGCAAAGGGGAGCCATGATGGCCAAGGGCTTTGTCCTGGGCTTACAATTCGAAGAGCTATTCAGAGACAATCTTTATTTTGAATTAGCCAGCCATGCAAATAAAATGGCAAAAGTTATAGCTACTACTATAATAGAATGTGGTTATGATTTTTATGCAAGACCCAGTACTAACCAGCTGTTTCCGATATTGCCCAATAAACTTCTTAAGGAGCTTTCAAAAGAGTTTGGTTTTATAGTCATAGATAAGTTAGATGATAATAATAGTGTGGTAAGACTTGTCACATCCTGGGCTACTTCTACAGAAAGTGTAGAACAGCTTTGCAGATTTATCAAAGAACATAAATAATGAGAGAATGAACTTATCCTTATGGAAGTCCATTGTACCTATAAAAGATATTAGAGCGCAGGCTTTTTTATATAATAGGAAAGTTCGTCCTATTAAAAAATGCTGCGCTCTAATATAATCACCGTTTAAGGTATTAGTAGGGGTTTATTTAAAAACTATATTGGCAAAGTTGAAGAAGCCTAAATACCATACACCGAAGCTATGGCCTCCGGGTACCTTTTGCCATATAAGGTTTTTACCATCTTCAAATTTATCAGATAAATCAGCTAGGCCTTCTACAGCGGCTGATGCAGGGGCAATAGCTATATTATCACCGGTTCCGCAGATGTTATAGAAGAAATGAATATCATAATCTTCAAAATCCTTCATCTTACTTATAATAACCGAGGCAGGATTAGTGGTAGGAGCAGCGGAAAATGCACCAAAGTAACTTATAATATCAAGGCACTCGCCCATACCTATATTAATGGTCTGCATTCCTCCCATGGATAAGCCTGCCATGGCTCTGTGATTACGGGCCTTTGTTAAATCATAGCCGTTCTCATCATATTCAGCATATGTTGAATAATTTTTATCTATGTAGGGAATCAAATCATTTCTAAGCTCCTGTCCAAACAAGTAAAATGAGTTAAAATCTGAAGAGGAGCTGTGATCAGCAGCGGAGCGTCCATTAGGTGTAACTACGATAAAGGGTTCAATCTCTCCCTTATTAATCAGATTATCCATCATAATCTTAACCTGTGAGGAATCACTATTCATACCCCATTCGTCTATGCTGCCACCAATACCATGCATTAGATATAGTACATTGTACTGTTTTGCCTCATCATAATTATATGGAAGATATACATAAGCAGATTTGCTAATCTCAGCGCCATCCCCAAAGTAGTCCTTGGTCTGATATGAGATTTTCTCTATAGTGCCACTATTCTCTGATAATTTAGTAAGATATTCAGCTGGAATAGTATCGACAACAGCTACTTCAGGGGATTTTGTCTCCTTATTATCATTATCCATTTCATTTGCCTCCTCTTTGGTATCATCTTGTATATCTGAATTGTTTTCTATATCAGTATTAGATTGAACATTAGAATCATCTTGGGATTTATCGTCCATTATTTGTTCATCAGTGGAATCAGTATCTGATGGTGTAGCCTCGATATCCTCTTGTGAGTCTATCCTAGTTTCATTAGGAATATTATCTACCTTGTCATGCTTTTGTGAGCATGAGGAGAATAGTAATATTATAGTCATTGGTAAGATTAATAAGATTTTTTTCAAAGCTATTGCTCCCTTCTGATATTATTTTCAAGATTCGACTGTATACGGACAAGTAAGTCTATTATTAGTTCCTTTTCCTTCTCCTCAAAACCTTGAAAGCTTATTACTTCAATATCATCAATTATTTTATTGATTTTAAGGGCCATATCTCGGCCTTTTTGAGTTAAATAAATAGCATTTGCTTTTTTACCACCGGATACATATACAGTTTCTTTATATACAAGCCCTTTATTCACCATATTAGTAAGTATAGAGGTTATAGTAGCAGGTTCGACATGACATCTTTTAGCTAAGTCCTTTTGTAGGTATCCCTCCTTATTAGAGAGAATTGAAAGAACCTTTGGCTGCCCTGTGGATAAATTAAGCTTTTGGAATTTTTGAAAGCTATATTTTTTGTGTGCTGAATAGCTTCCAATTAGCGCCTGATGTAGTTTGTTTGAATTCTTCTTATCTGACAATATCTCATCTCCTTAGTAAGCTAATTAGAAATCTAATCTATTTTAAAATAGTATAATAAACAGATATTGTCAACTGTAACTTCATTAATGGCTTGAAATTTGCTATCAATATAAGAAAATACATGATTAATCTTGGTTATTTCAATTAAAAAAATTGATATAAATATAACAAAGACTAAAAAAACATCAATAAATACAAAGCTAAGATAGGCAAATATATAAAAATTGCACAAATAAAGCAATATATGATATCAAGATAGCAATAAGTGAGAAGCTTGTCATAAAAAGATTTGTTATAATACATTTGTATTTTTTTGAATACATAAATTATGAGGAGGGTATAACATGAAACGATTTTTAGCACTGTTTCTTGCATGCTTAATGTTAATGTCATTAGCATTAACAGGCTGCGGAAAAAAAGACGATTCAAAACCGACTAGCGATGAGGGGAAGAAGACAGAATCTAAGGAAGACAAGAAAGACACAGGCAGTGAAGTTAAGGAAGTAAAGGATGATCCAAGCGTTAAAACACTTAATATTTATGCTTTTACCGATGAGGTTCCTAAGATGTTACATAAATATAAAGAGTTAAATCCTGATTTTCCTTACGAAATCAAAGAAACAATTATAGCTACTACAGATGGACTTTATCAACCAGCTCTTGACCAGGCTCTTGCAGGCGGTGGTGCAGATGCACCTGATATTTATGTAGCTGAAGCTGCATTTATACTTAAGTATGCTCAGGGTGATGCTTATGAGTATGCTGCTCCTTACAAGGATCTTGGAATTGACGTAGATAAGCTCCTTAAGGAATCTGAGATTGCTCCTTACACATCCGAAATTGGAACAAATCCAGATGGAGAACTTGTAGCTCTTGGATATCAGGCAACTGGTGGCGCATTTATTTATCGTCGTTCACTTGCTAAGGATACTTGGGGTACTGATGATCCTGAAACTATTAAGGGTAAGATTGGTCCTGGCTGGGATAAATTCTTCCAAGCAGCTGAGGAATTAAAGGCTAAGGGTTATGCTATAGTATCCGGTGATGGTGATATCTGGCACGCAGTTGAGAATAGCTCAGACCAAGGTTGGGTAGTAGATGGTAAACTTACCATTGATCCTAAGCGTGAGGAATTCTTAGACTTATCCATGAAGCTTAAAGAAAACAATTATCATAATGATACTCAGGACTGGACAGACGCTTGGTATGCAGATATGAAGGGCGTTGGTGAGAAGCCTGTATTTGGTTTCTTCGGACCTGCTTGGTTAATTAACTATGTTATGGCTGGTAACTCCGGTGGTGAGAAGATCGGCGAAGGAACATACGGTGATTGGGCAGTATGTGAGCCTCCAGTTGGTTTCTTCTGGGGTGGTTCATGGTTACTTGCTAACAAGGACACCAAGATTCCTAATGCTGTAGGTGAAATTATTGAGTGGGTTACACTTAATGCTACTAAAGATGGCTTACAGTATATGTGGGCTAACGGAACATTTTCAGGTGAAGGCGGTACCAAGGATACAGTTGCATCTGGTGCTGTTATGAAGATTTCCAATGGTGAAATTGACTTCTTAAATGGACAGAACATGTTTGATGCATTCGTACCAGCTGGTGAGTTTGCTAATGGTAAGAACTTAACACAGTACGATGAGACTATAAATAGTCACTTCCGTTCACAGGTACGTGAGTACACTGCAGGAAATAAAACACGTGAACAAGCTATTGCTGACTTTAAACAACTTGTTGCTGATAACCTTGATGTTATCGTAAACTAATCTAGACTCTTACATGGGGCGGCGAAGCCTTTCGACCGCCCTATACTTATATAAAAGAGTTGGCATACCGGAGGTGGAGCTTATGCGACGTAAGGGCGTTAGTTACGCTAAATATGGATATATATTTTCTATACCCTTTGTTTTAGCTTATATTATTTTTCACCTATATCCTTTGGTTTTTACTACTGTAATCGGTTTTACTGATTATAAAGGAATAGGAAAAACAAATTTTAAATTTTTAGAGGATATATTTGCTAATTTTAAATTGATATTAAACAATCCATCATTTCAGGTATCCTTAAAAAACACTTTTGGAATGTGGCTTGTTAACTTTATTCCACAGATTCTATTGGCACTATTACTTACTGCATGGTTTACTAATAACCGTCGTAAGATTAAGGGTCAGGGATTTTTTAAAGTGGTTCTATATATGCCTAATATTATTACTCAGGCGACAATAGCTATATTATTTAGTCAATTGTTCGCATATCCAACAGGACCTATAAATTCACTATTACAGAATATGGGCCTAATTGATTCGCCATCATTTTTTCTTATGAATAAGACACTTTCTAGGGGAATCATATCATTTATACAATTTTGGATGTGGTATGGTTATACCATGATTATCCTAGTATCAGGTGTACTTGGTATAAATCCTGAATTATTCGAGGCTGCTGAGATAGATGGAGCCACCAGTAGGCAGACCTTTTTTAAGATTACTATACCTAACCTAAGGACGATTTTACTCTTTACCTTAGTAACTAGCTTAGTTGGTGGATTGAATATGTTTGATATTCCTAAGTTATTTAATAATGGGCTTCCAGATAATGCTACACTTACTTCATCAGTATTTATATATAATCAAGCGTTTTCAGGAAGCTATCTCTATAACAGAGCCGCTGCTGCAAGTTTAATAATGTTCTTTATTATTGCCATATGTTCGGCCGCACTATTTTTAATAATGTATGATAGAGATGCCGCTCAGATTAGAAAGCTTGAGAAGAAACAGTATAAAGCACTTAGAAAATTAGATAAAGAAGCAAGGAGGGTGGCAAAATGAGACACGAAGTAACCATACCTCAAAAGCTATATAAAATATTTATTTATGTGATTTGCATACTTTTGGCAATACTAAGCATCTTACCTTTTTATATAATGTTTGTGAATGCTACCCGTGGTACATACGAAATTCAATCGAATGCCTTATCCCTAATACCATCAAAATATTTACTAAGCAACTATAAAGTTTTTGAAGGAAAAAGCTTTAGTCCTATTGTAGGATTTATCAACTCGATGATAATATCTACAGGAGTAACAGCACTAACAGCATATTTTTCTTCAATGACAGCATATGCTTTAGTAGCTTATAATTGGAAGTTGCGTCAGCCTTTCTTCGCATTTATATTGGCTGTTATGATGGTTCCCGGTCAGTTAACCAGTATTGGTTTTTATCAGTTTATGTATCGGATAGGATGGACTAACAGCTATTTGCCACTTATTCTTCCGGCTATAGCTGCCCCTACGGTGGTGTTCTTTATGCGTCAATATCTAATTGGTACATTATCGCTTGATATTGTAAATTCTGGTAGAATTGATGGAGCTGGAGAATTCCATATATTTAACAGAATTATTATACCTATTATGAAGCCTGCTATAGCTACACAAGCAATATTTGCTTTTGTGGGAAGCTGGAACAATTACTTTATGCCATCTATACTACTTACCAGTAAGGAAAAATACACCATGCCAATTATGATAAGTCAGCTTAAGGGTGACATCTATAAGACAGAGTATGGTTCAGTATACCTTGGTCTTGCACTTACTGTTTTACCACTATTTATAGTATATTTTGCCTTATCTAAATATATTATTGCTGGAGTAGCATTGGGAGGCGTAAAGGAATAAGATAATACTTAAGGAAATAAAGCAATTATAAATAAATGATTATTGAGGAGATGGTATTCATTGCCATCTCCTTTCTTGTATGATCCTCTAAGGAAGATTTACTTCCCATTAACAGGCTTTTTGTGTCATAAAAGTATAAATTGAATATTAAATGGGCCAAAAACTTGACATTTGTATATATTTATATAAAATATTATTATATGCTTATTTGCTATTTTATTTTACATCAAATAATTGCATACACAAATGGCATATAAGTGAATTATCTTATCGCAGATATATTTAAATGGATTATAAATTTTAATCTAGGAGCAAAAAGCAAGATAATATATTTGATTCATATTAAGGAGGAATAAATTATGGCACAAGCTGCGACTTTAAAAGTTGAAGTTCGAAAGGAAGTTAGTAAGAAGGAAAATAAAAAACTTCTTAATAACGGTTTTATTATTGGAGTAATTAATCAGAAAGGATTGGAATCTATACCAGTAGCTGTTAAAAAAGATGAGTTTAGAAGAGCATTAAAGGATAATGGTAGAAATGCTATATTCAAGCTTGAGGATTCAGATAAGAACAGTTATGATGTTATGGTTAAGACTATAGATCTAACACCGATGAAATATGAATATCACCATGTGGATTTTCAGAAGGTTTCACTTACTGAGGAGATAAAGGTTGATGTTGCGCTTAGATTTATCGGCAGCGATTTATTAAAGCAAAAGCGCTTGATTTTAAACAGACAGATGGATACAATCCTAATAGCTGGATTACCCCAGAACATACCAGATGCAATCGAAATTGATGTGACTGATAGTGGAAACGGTGACAGTATATATGTGAGTGATTTAAAACTGGCCGAGGGATTATCTACCGATATAGATCCTACCCAGCTTATTGCTTCTATCAGCGAGGCTAAGGCCGCAGCTGTTGAGACAGAGGAAGATAGCGAAGATGCTGTTGTAAGTGAAGCACAGGCAAGCACAGAAGAATAGGTTTTAATGTTCGAAATGGTTAATCCTAAATAGTTGTAAATCTATATTCTAAAAAAGATATCAAATGATGGACTTAATTCAAGTAGTATGTTATTATGAAGCAATAAATAACATACTACTTTTTACATCAGAGGTCTATCATGTTACATAATACTAAGGATAAATATAAGAATTCTACTGACAATAATAATAACAATAGTAATAATAATGCAGAATTGTCTAGAAAATTATTTTGCAAACCAATTCATAGGATTGGTTTGTTTGTATGTATAGCAATATTTTTGATTAGCCTGGCTGCCATTGTTCTTTTGCTTGATGATAATAAGAGATGGCTTGTAATATTCCCACTAAGCTCGATTATTATCCTATTAGCCGTATACTATTATACTAAAATTATCAGAAGGTATTTAAAGGATATTTATTACCATACATATATTAGTAAGGAAAACAGTAAGATACTTAATAAACTTGTGTATTATGATAGTCTTACAGGACTTCCTAATAGAAAAACGATTTTGGATGAAGTGGAGAATTTAATAAGTAAGGGCAATAAGCAAAGGTTTTATCTGATATATTTTGATATGGATGATTTTAAAAAGATTAATGAAATAGGGGGATACAGTGTTGGCGATGAGGTCCTTCGCTATGTTTCCCGTAGATGGAATGACTTGATTAAGGAAGGTGATCTTCTCGGACATCTTGATGGTGATGAATTCTCTTTATTAATTAAGAGAGATATGGATAGAGAGAGTCTTATGAACTATATCGATAAATTCCGAAAGGTTTTAGACGAGCCAGTAAGCCTATTTGGTAGGGAGTATTTTGTAAGTGCTAGCTTTGGTATATCTGAATATCCCAATGATGGAAAGGATGGAATTGAGTTACTAAGAAGTTCTTTTATTGCTATGAATACTGCCAAGGAATCAGGCAAGGATTATATTCAGTTCTATACCCATGAGATGCAAGAGGAGATACTAGAACGAATTCAATTGGAGAATGGCTTAATATATTCTGTTAGAAATAATGAATTATATATGGTTTATCAACCTATGTATAATTGTAAAAACGGTTCTCTCCGTGGGTTTGAGGCCTTGGCCAGATGGGAATATCCTGCTTTTGGATTTGTCAGCCCGGATCAATTTATACCCATAGCTGAAGAAACAGGGATAATAATAGATATGGGGAAATGGATAATAAATAATGTTTTAACTAAGTTTAAGGAGTTTCACAGAAAATACAATGTAAGACCCATTGTTTCAATAAATATCTCTGTAGTTCAGATGATTGAGCCTTCATTTGTTCAAATGATTAAGGATGCTCTTGATGAAACTGGATTCGATGGCAAATATCTTGAACTGGAGATTACTGAATCCGTATTAATATCATACCCTGAGTATATAGTGGAGATAATAGGTCAGTTAAGAGAACTGGGAATAAGAATAGCCCTAGACGATTTTGGAACTGGCTATGCATCCTTGAATTATCTTCAAATGCTACCGATTAATGTACTTAAAATAGATAAATCATTTATTGATAAAATAAATAAAGAAAATGCGATGAACCAGATTATATTACATCTCATTAATCTGGCCCATCAGCTTGGTATAGAAGTAGTGGCTGAAGGAGTGGAAAATGAGGAACAGCTAAAATTCTTAAGCTCAAATTGCTGTGACTATATACAGGGTTTTCTTTTGAGTAAACCATTAGAGGAAGAATATATAGCTAAGCAGTTATTATCATATAAATAAATTTGTAACTTATAAGAAAACTTATAAATATGTAAAATCCATGATTACTGAACTTTCAATCTCGGTTGTTCCATCTTCTATAGGGGTTGCAAATTGTCCTTCTCCTAGGAAGGACCGTGCAATGGGAGTGGGTTGATTACTGTTTTCAACAATTCTTATTGGAAGTGGATTTAGCATGGCTCCAAGTTCATTGGACATGGATATGGCTTTATCAGTGGCGTTTGATAAAGCCATATTCAAGGCTTCAAGATAATATTGATCTATAGCTGATACCTCAAAGCTAATTAATTCTACAAGATTGGCCCCTAAAGATACTGCCGTATCAATAATAGCACCTGTCATATTAAGCATATCTGTTCTTATTTCAAATATATTACGTACAAAATAGCCTCGATCAATTCGTGTACCGTTCTCAAATTCATATAATCTATCAATATTATATTGGTGAGTTTTTATGTCACTAACACCTATCTGTCGAAGTCCTTCTAGAATCATTTGACTTATTCTTGCATTATCTTCTTGAACCCTAGTTAGGTTGTCACCTGTGGTCATAACACCTAGTCTAATTACTGCTATGTCTGGTATGGCTGTTACGCTAGCTCTTCCTGAGACGGTCATTATGTTATTAGCCATGGAGTTGATATTTCTTTGTCTTTCATTATTCTCATACATTATAGCGCCCCCCAATTAATTTATACAATAATATATGATATTTAATTTAAGATATGTTAGAAAGCAAATTGATGAAAATAATTGTTATGCCATATTATATAAAAATGGAAGGAGCAGAACCCATAATATGTGTGAAAGATTAACTAGTGAGTATAAAGTTAATGATATTAGAAGCCCAATATTAGCTGCTCGTAGTTGTTTGGCGTCTGTAAGGCGTATTCTTTTATAGAGATAGTTAAGTGTCCCTGCTGGGAGTATAATCTTAAGAATTATGCTAATTAATGGGCTTTCAACTACGCTGACCATAAATATGTTTATTTCCTGAAAGAGGCCTGTTCGCAATAAGGCAAGTGTAAATAATATGTCTGAAACATTAAGTATATATAGAAGAATTAACTTTTTGCGAATATTTATTATATTATAGGTCTTTATAAATGAAATCAAATATTCACCTCCTTGACAGGAGTATTGACAACTAGCCATGTTTTAATCGTTTTATATAATTTATTAGAGTGTCTGATTATATGTATGTTTGACTGCTTGTGTACTTACATATAATTTTTGGATATATTTTTCTTTGAACAATAATGAGTTTGATCTGTTAGTAGCGATTGTCGAAATATGAACATTTTTGTAAGAGACACATAGAATAATATAGTCACTTATAAGAAACGAGGTGTCGTATGTTACAAAACTGTTCAAAAATAATTATTTATTATGTTATTAATAATTTTAAGAATATTGTTAAATATAGGAAACGTAAATATATTTATATTGGAGAAAAAGAAAAACTTGATCCCAAAATTATACCAAAATATAAAAATCAATTATATAAGCCCCATATCTTTCACCCAATCTTAATTAAAACTCGAAAGAATGATTATAAAGAAGCTAGGGTAGAAGAGTACTTATATTTTATAGATATATGCAGTTTTAAAGAGCAGATCTTACCCCATGGATTTCCTAAAACAACAGTTATTGGTGCCGCTGGTCTTATTAAGACTTCAAAGGGAACTGTTAGATATATTAGGGCTTTTCCTGGGGCTAGCTTTGAGGTAAGTAGATATGCTCCAATTCATGTAAGGTGGAGAAATAAGACGGATAGGTTGATTCGAATATATATTCACGGACTTAAAAGTAATAAGACAGATATTTCATATGAATTAGATAAGCTTTATAAAAGAGTAAGCGACCATCAATATGAAAATAATCAAGAAACGGCTTTGTATTGGTATCAGGATAAGAACAATCTTATGAGCACAATAGGGCTATATATTATAAAAGAAGATAAGAAGGACTATAGGTATAACTTTAAAAGTATGGATTTGCCCGTATCTAAATATAAATACCCACTTATTATACAGGATTGTTCCTTCTATAAGGATGGGTCAGTTGTCTATCCCAGTGGAAAAGTAAGCGATAAATCAAATACAGCTGTATCTTGGCTACCATACTATGGGGATGTTATCCTGGTAAATGGCAGGGCATGGCCAAATCTAGAAGTGGAAAGAAGGCAATATAGATTCTATATCTTAAATGCTTCTAGATCAAGATTTTATAATTTATATCTATCAAATGGAGTAGACTTTTTAGTAATTGGGGGAGACAAGGGGCTGCTTCCTTCGGCCGTAAGGCAAAAAAACATATTACTAGCACCGGGAGAGAGAGTTGATCTTCTAATAGATTTCTCCCGACTAGCTAAGGGTTCAAGAATTATATTAAGGAATGATGCCAAGACGCCATATCCCCATGGGGAGCTAGTAAATCCAGAAACAGTGGGACAAATCATGAGTTTTCATATCCCTGACCATGAAGCCTTATCTATATCACCCAGCAAACTACCTAATAAGCTATATGACGCAGCTATAATACCAAAGAATTTACCAGTGATAGTTAACCTTATCTCTAAGGACGTGGAAGTTAAGGAAGGTTCTGTACTATTGAATGGTAATAGATGCACCTTGCCTATTACTATAAAGGGTCAGATTGAATCACCCCAGGAATGGTGCTTTATAAATATTACTGAATTATCTTATCCAGTCTATTTTAAAGAAAGCAAGTTCAGAATAATAAGTCGTCAGGAAATTGATACAAGATCCTTCAGTAGACAGTGGAATGATAGTAAGGATTATCAAACCATTGGTCCTCATTTGCTTGGAGACCCTAAAGAATCAGAGGAATATGAGAGGGGCTGGAAGGATACCTTAAGAATCGATCCGGGTGTGGTAACTCGGGTATTAGTGCAATCAAATTAAAAAAATGAGCTGTCTATAAGGATATAACCTTTAAAGACAGTCTCATTATATATTATATTTCAGTCTGAAGTTTCTTGTCTTTTTCTAACACTTCCCTAGCCATGTCTTCCTTCATTTTAAGAAGCTTTTCTGTTAATAAGTCATCATTAACCGCAAGAATCTGAACTGCCAGCAAGGCGGCATTTTCTGCTCCATCTATGGCAACTGTTGCTACGGGTACTCCCTTAGGCATCTGAACAGTAGATAATAGTGCATCAAGGCCATCAAGTGTAGAGGATTTCATAGGAATTCCTATAACGGGTAATGTAGTATGAGCAGCAACAACTCCGGCCAAATGTGCTGCTTTTCCTGCTGCGCATATTATAACACCAAAACCATTAGATTTTGCATTTGATGCAAATTCCATAGCCTGCTTTGGAGTACGGTGTGCGCTCATTATATGAGCTTCAGTTGTGATGCCATAATCTTTGAGGGTCTTAATTGTACCTTTTACAACAGGTAAATCAGAATCGCTACCCATTATTACTGCTACTTTTTTATTCATCTTAACCTCCTAAAAACAAGCTTTTGTTCCTATAATATATCTTATAACATTATGGGTGTCAATAATTAATATAGTTGATTATTAGATGAAAATGTAATATAATATGTCCAGATATAAAAAAACTATAAAGAATATTAAAATAAAATAACTTTTATAAAGTAGGTTTTGTAATGACTAGATATAAAGAACATGATAATTGTAATCTAAATAAAAATGAAAAATCATATAAAAATGTGTACATAGTATTATCTCAGACGAGAACCTATCCTGCAAGGGTAATTAAATTATATACCCATGAGCCTTATGCTCACGCATCAATAGCCTTTGACGAGGATTTAGAGGAAATGTACAGTTTTGCCAGGCGTGGACTATATAATCCTTTTAATGCTGGATTTATTAGAGAGCATATTGATAAGGGAGTGTTTGGACGATTTACAACTACTGAATGTAGTATTTATCGCCTAAGGATTACCAATCAACAGTATATTTCCTTAAGAAGAGAAATAGATAGGTTCAACCAGAATAAAAATTCTTATTCTTATAATTACTTAGGTCTAATAGGAGCAGCCTTCAATATTCCCATACGTTCGAAGCAAAGGTATTTCTGCTCCCAGTTTGTTGCCTATGTTCTTGAGCAAAGCGGTATATATTTGTTTGAAAAAACCTATGCTTTAGTTAAACCAAGAGATATAAGGGTTAATCCCAATCTTGAAACTATTTATCAGGGTAGGCTATCCCAATATAGGATTCATAAGAAGAAGTATCATATAGCGTAAAGCTAGTATTGTATCACATCCCAATGCGAACAAAGTTCGCAATGTGGACTACTATTATCTAATAAAAGGAAATGTTTTATATAAAAATCGGAAGAAATACACTATGAGTGTTTCTTCCGATTTAATTTATATATACTAAAAAGTCTTATAATTTGGTTAGAATACCTAGCTATCTGCTGGATTTAATATAGGGTCCTTAGCTAACCTTGCAGCGATGAATTTATCTTGTCCGATATGACAATAGCCCTGAATATTCTTGTCTAGATATTTCTGGTGATAATCCTCTGCAAGATAGTAATTATTTAGCGGTAGTATCTCTATAACTATGGGGTCCTTATATGAACTTTGGAGTTCCTTTATAGACTTTCTAATTATAACTTCATCAGAACTATCAATATAATAAACTCCGGTTCTGTATTGTGTCCCCGTATCCCCACCTTGGCGATTTAAAGATGTAGGATCAATTACATTATAAAACAGCTTTAGCAAATACTCCAATCTTATCTTTGCAGGGTCATATACTACACGAACAGTTTCTGCATGGCCAGTATTATCCTGACATACTTCTTCATAGCTGGGATTTATGCTGCTACCATTGGCATAGCCCACGTCTGTTTCTATTACACCAGGTATAAGTGATAGATACTTCTCTGTACCCCAGAAGCATCCTCCTGCTAGGTAGATAACTTTTCTTTCCATGATTGACATCCTCCCTTAATTAAGACTTGCTATCATTAGTTAGTCTGAATATGGATTACTCATGCTATTTCTTCTGGGAAGCCCGCATGAATATCTTAATAATCTCATTTACCAATAAAGGTACTAAGGCAAATAGGAAAACTAACCCCCAATCCTGTAAGGATAAATTCTGGACCTGAAATGCCTTGGCAAGAGGAGGAACGGATATAACAATAAATTGAAGGAAAAAACCTGTAACAATGGCACCAACTAGATATTTATTTTTAAAGAGACCCACTTGAAAGATTGATTTTGTAGCACTTCGCATCGACAAAGAGTAGAAGAGCTGAGAGGCTGCCAATACTACAAATGCCATAGTTCTAGCATAAGTTAATGCATTTAGATATTCTAGATTTTCTAAATCAGTGATTATTTCACCGAGAGGATAATTGTGCTCCCACAAGCCATAAGCGAATGCAGCTAGGGTCAATAGGCCGATCAATACCCCGCCTATTATAGCACGAACACCTGCCCCTCCAGCAAAGAAGCTATCTTTGGGATTCCTGGGCTTTTGCTTCATAACATCATGATCTCCTGGATCCACACCTAATGAGATGGCAGGAAGTGAGTCTGTAATTAGGTTGATCCATAGAAGATGGGTGGCTAGTAGAGGTATCGGCCAATTAAGAAGTATCGATATAAATATACTTATAACTTCACCCAAATTACAGGAAAGGAGGAAAATCACAGCCTTTTTGATGTTGTTATATATATTTCTGCCCTCTTCAATAGCATGGACAATGGTTGTGAAATTATCGTCAGTTAATATCATATCACTAGCACCCTTAGCTACATCAGTACCAGTAATACCCATAGCAACACCAATATCAGCAAATTTTAGAGAGGGAGCATCATTAACGCCGTCTCCAGTCATAGATACGATATTGCCCTGAGCCTTAAAGGCCTTAACTATTTTTACTTTATGCTCAGGAGAAACTCTGGCAAACACTCTATAATCATTGATACGTCTAGCAAAGACTTCATCGGTCATATTATCTATTTCGGCCCCAGTTATACTTTGCTCCAGGCTTTCTGCGATCTCTAGCTCTTTTGCTATGGCTACAGCAGTGTTTTTATGGTCACCGGTTATCATAATTGGAATGATACCAGCATTCTTTGCTTCTCGAATAGAATCCTTGACCTCTAGTCTTGGAGGATCAATCATGCCAACCAAGCCAATAATAGTTAGATCCTTCTCCATTTCTTCAGGAGTAATAAGAGAGGAGGTCTCCTTATAAGCGGCGCCAAGAACTCTAAGAGCGGAATTTGACATTTCCTCGGTCACCCTTAGATAGTCTTCCTTCATGTCATCTGTTAATGGTACAATAACGCCATCTACCAATGCGCTAGTACATATCTTTAACAGGTTGTCAATTGCACCCTTGGTATTAACTCGATATCCCTTACCCGCTTGGTTAAGAGTTGACATAAGCTTTCTATCTGAATCAAAGGGGAATTCGGAGACTCTTTTGTGCTCGTTGTTAATTGAGTTCTTAGTAATATTATATTTGTTACCAAGAACAATAAGGGCAACCTCAGTAGGATCACCGGTACCCTGTTCATTCTCATAGGTTGCATCTGAGCAGAGAACAAGAGTCTTTATTAGTTCCATCTCATCTTGACTACCTACCAGGTTAGTTGCTGTTTGACCAACATCTGTAAGCGTTTTATGGGTATAGTGCTTAACGACAGTCATTTTATTTTGAGTTAGGGTACCTGTTTTGTCCGAGCAGATAATATTGACTGAACCTAAGGTTTCTACTGCGGGAAGTTTTTTTACAATTGCATTAATCTTAGACATTCTAGTTACACCTAGGGCTAAGACTATTGCGACTATAGCTGCTAGACCTTCGGGAATAGCCGCTACAGCAAGACTTATGGCTGTTAGGAACATTTCCATAATGTCTCTTTTTTGGAATAAAGCTATTACAAAGATTAGTCCACAGATTCCAATGGCAAGAATACCAAGTATACGTCCTAGTTCATCAAGCTTTTTCTGAAGAGGAGTCATTTCATAGGTATGGTCATCCAGTATTTTTGCTATCTTACCTATCTCAGTGTCCATTGCTGTAGCAACTACAACTCCTTCGCCTCTTCCATAGGTAACTAAAGTAGACATATATGCCATGTTAACCTTGTCACCCAATGAGGTCTTAGGGTCTGTAAGAATAGTCGAAGCATTCTTGTTAGTAGGTACTGATTCACCTGTTAGGGCGGATTCCTCAATTTGAAGATTTGCCGTATCTGTGAGTCTTATGTCCGCTGGAATAAAACGGCCAGCATCCAGAATTATAATGTCTCCTGGAACTACCTCTTCTGAATTAATCTCTAAAATCTCGCCGCCTCTACGGACCAGTGATTTTGGGGTTGTTAATTTCTGTAGGGCTTCTACTGCCTTTTCTGCCTTGGATTCTTGGGCAACACCAATAATTGCATTTAAGGCTACAACCAGTAGAATGATGATTGCATCTGAATATTCACCAATAGCTATGGTTATAGCTGCCGCTCCCAATAGAACATATATAAGCATATCCTTTAATTGGGATAAAAATAGAGCTAATACACTTTTCTTAGGTTTTCCCTTTAGCTTGTTTCTACCATACTGCTCAAGTCTATTTGCGGCTTCTTCCTTAGAAAGTCCTATTTCAGGATCCACATTTAGCTCTTTAAGAATTTCTTCCTGTGATTTAATAAACCACATAATAACACCTCTTTTTTAGTATTTTCATTATGTTGCCTTAATGCTTAGCTTATTATACAGATTTGGAGCTTAGATGCCACCCCTTCATCTGTTAATTAATTGATTATATCAAACATAAATTATTATTTCATTAAAAATTAATAAGAATTTATGATATTGCACTTGAAAAATTTAATTATAACAGAGAGAATATATAGTGAACAGATAAAAGGAAAATATGTATGAGGATTATTTCGTGGGAGGATTCAAAAGATATGAAGGATTTATTTAGTAACTACTTTGAGAACAGAGGGGCTAAGGATGGGGTGGCGGAGCTACTTGCGGCTCTAGCAATTACTCTTGCTATATTAATTGTTTGTATTTTGGTTCATATTATACTTAAAAAGGTGATATTGCGAATTATAACCAAAGTAATAAAGAAAAATAAACTTGAATGGGATGATATTCTTTTAGAACGCAAGGTTATTCATAGGGCGATTCTTATAGTTCCGGGTATTCTTTTCTACACCTTAGCAGCTATATACGAGAATGCTGAATTGACAGAGATTCTACAGCGCTTTTCATCAATATTTGTTATGATTGTATTTGCCTTTGTAATCAGCTCTATTTTGGATGCTATAGATGACATATATCGTACAAAGCCTATATCAAAAATAAGGCCTATTAAAGGATTGCTACAGATAGTAAAGATTCTAATGTTTATAGTTATTGCAATAATTATTATAGCAATATTATTAGATAAGAGTCCTTTAGTTCTTCTTAGCGGTGTAGGTGCCGCAGCAGCCCTATTTTCATTTGTTTTTAAGGATTCTATTCTAGGCTTTATTGCTGGTATTATGCTTACTTCAAATGACATGCTTAGAATTGGAGATTGGATTGAAATGCCTAAGTATGGAGCAGATGGTGACGTTATAGACATAACTCTAAATACTGTTAAGGTGCAAAATTGGGATAAAACTTTTGTTACCATACCTGCCTATGCACTAATTTCTGATTCATTTAAAAACTGGAGAGGAATGTTTCAATTCGGTGGCAGGAGAATAAAAAGATCAATATATATTGATGTAAATAGTATCAAATTTTGTACTGATGATATGATTGAAAAATATAAAAAGATACATTATCTTAAGGATTATATTAATAAGAAAGAGAAGGAACTAGAAGAATATAATATTGCAAATAATATTGATACAGAGCAGAAAATCAATGGAAGGCGTATGACCAATATTGGAACCTTTCGGGCCTATTTACAAAGTTATATAGAGAATCATCCTGGAATAAACCAAGACAAGATAAAAATGATTAGACAACTTGCTGCAGGTGATAATGGAGTTCCCATGGAAATATATGCTTTTACCCGTGATACGGCTTGGGTTAATTATGAAGGAGTGCAATCTGATATATTTGATCATGTATATGCTATAGCGGGAGAGTTTGATTTGAGAGTATTTCAGAGTCCTTCTGGATATGATATCAACACATTCAAAGAAAAGTCAAGGTCATAATCTAATATAATAAAATATAAAAAACAAAAGCAAATGACAGAAAGCAGGGAAATATTACCCTGCTTTCTGTCATTTGGTGTCTCAAATATTCAATTGTCTGGTATAACCTCGATTATGAGTTTACAAGAACTTATACCAATTTAGGTTAGTATTCCTGCATAAATGATTGAAAACTTAATGCCTCGTTTGTAAAAACTAGACTGTCCAACGCAACCACCTCATTTTCTTAGCTAAACCCTTGTCTGTAATTCTGAGACTAAATTACAAACTTTTCTCTCTATTTTCAGATACAGATGAGCTCTTTAGATCTAGTTATTCGCATGATGCTTATGAGTTCTTGTCTGTATCTAATAATTATTATGTCTAATAAAATTTTAATTATACAATAAATTAATATAATTTTTTTCTTTTTTTATAAATAAGTAAGTTAAAGTATATCTTTATATTTATAAACGAAAACGATTAAGTAAAAAATAAAAAAAGACTTGCCAAAAGGATAAAAAAGAGTTAATATATGGTTATGACCAGTAGCAATTTAGTCATTAAAATAAATATAGTATAGAAAAATTACAATTAATTATACAAATTGCCTAACTTGGTATAAAGAAAACGATTAAGTAAACATAGATTTTATTAGGAATAGGGGATTTAAATGGTTTCGATTAAGGATATATCTATAAGATGTGGCGTATCAGTAGCCACAGTTAGTAAGGCTTTGAATAACCACAGTGATATTTCCGAAGCTACCAAAAGTAACATTATAAATGTAGCAAATGAGATGGGCTATTATCCAAATTCCTTTGCAAGAGCCTTAAAAACAAATAGAACCTATAATATTGGTGTTCTTTTTGTAGATGAAGCGCAGAGTGGATTAACACATGAGTATTTTGCTAACGTTTTGGACAGCTTCAAGGTGGAAGCAGAAAGTAATGGTTATGATATTACATTTATTAATAAGCATATGGGAGTTAGGAAGATGTCTTACTATGAACATAGTAAGTACAGGGGTGTTGATGGTGTAGTAATAGCATGTATTAATTTCTCTGATCCTGAAGTCCTAGAGCTAATTAATAGTGATTTACCAGTGGTAACTATCGATCATGTTTTTAACAATCGTACTGCTATAGTATCTGACAATATTAAGGGCATGAGAGATTTAATTACATATATTCATGATATGGGACACAGAAATATAGCCTATATTCATGGAGCTGATTCTTCAGTTACACAAAATCGTGTGGGAAGCTTTTACAAGTCGCTTAGTGAATTAAATATCAAAATTCCTGATGAATATGTAAGGAGTGGTGTTTATCATGATGCTGATACTACATATCACATTACAAAGGAATTATTAGCATTAAAGAACCGTCCCACATGCATTATATTTCCAGACGATTTCTCCTGCATCGGAGGAATCAATGCCATAAAGGACTTTGGATTATCTATTCCTGATGATATATCAATTGCAGGTTATGATGGAGTATTATTATCACAGGTTCTTAATCCGAAGCTTACTACACTAAAGCAGGATACTAAAGCTTTGGGGAAATTCGCTGCAGAAAAGCTTATAGCATTAATTGATAATCCCAAGGCTAATATAGTAGAAAAAGTAGTTGTAGAAGGCCAGCTTCTTTATGGTGAATCCGTAAAAAGGATTTAAAGTGAGATTTTCCAGTCATTTTATGATATGAATACATATGTAAGACGATGTAGGGGAGTTTTAACATATAAAAAATTCAAATCATAAAATGAAGGGTGTCTATATTTTTCCTCCTAGCAAAATACCAAGGCCTTCAAATAACCTGGGGAGAGTTAGATGAATGGCTGTGGTTACATTGCATCATATTATTGTGAAAAAAGCTATCCGTGATAAGTTTATGGATAGCTTTTTTCATAAATATCTTTATATATTTTATTTATATAAAGATTGTTATATTTTTGTCATTATTGTTGAATGATATTGTTATATTTAGCGTAGTATTTAGTAAAAATAAATAAAAACATATAAAAATAAAAGCCATAATCTGTTGAATAAAAATGATATATGGGATATAATACTAAAGGCGTTAATTTTGCCAAAAATCAAATAAAGAGGTGAGTTAATGGCAAAAGAAACAGTACAAGCTGTCCGAAAAGCAGAGATTGCTGCAGAGAATATTATTAAGGATGCGCAAAGTCAAAAGGAAGCAATAATATCTGAGGCTGAACAAAAAGCTAAAGAGTTATCGACTTCTATGTTAAGTGAAGCGCAAATGAATGCAGAAAAGGATGTTCAGGAAGCTGTACACCGTAGTAATCAAATATTGGAGGAAGCAAAACAGGATGCTGAAAAGGAAGTACAGCTTCTTATAGCTATGGCTAAAACTAAGGAGCAAGCTGCAATAGACCTGGTTATCTCCAATGTCATATGACACATGACTAACAAGTTTTAATGAGGCAAAGGAGGTGTATTAGATATGGCATTGCTGCAAATGCAGCGTATTAATATTTATGCTTTAAAGAAGGATAGAAAGCAAATTTTAGAACTTTTACAACGAAAGGGAGTTGTAGAAGTAAGAGACATGCTAAAAGAGGATAAGGTCTTCAATAGATCCGATGTTTCTCATGCAAAACAAATCATGGAAAAAAATATATCCACTGTAAATGAAGCATTAAGTATACTAAATAATTATGTTAAGGAAAATAGTTCTATCCTTTCAGCTCTAGAGGGTAGAAAAGAGCTAGCTGTAGAGGTGTATGATTCCTTTAAAGAGAAATACAAGCCAGCAGTAGGCACTGCAAAGCGTATTATAGAGCTATCGAAGATTATAGCTGAAAATAAGGCTGAGGTATTAAGGCTCCAGACTCAAATTGAAATTTTGACACCTTGGATAAATCTTGATATTCCTTTAAACTTTAAAGGAACAAAGCATACTACAGGATATATTGGTATATTACCAAATTCTTGGACCTTGGAGGAGATATACGAAAAGCTAGCTCAATTTATGCCGCTGAATGTAGATATAATCAGTTCCAGTAAGGAACAGACCTGTATCTTCGTATTATGCACCAAGGACAATAAGAATAAGGTGTATGAAACTTTACGTGGCATGGAATTTACACTGCCATCCTTATCAATTGATTTATCCCCATCAGAGCAGTTAGAACAAGTTAAGAAACAGGTAGAAGAGGCTAATAATCGAATAAAGGCTGCTACGGATGAAATGATATCCTATGACAAGCTTAGGGATGAACTAAAATTTCTACTGGATTACGATACCATGAGACTGGAAAAATACGAGGTTATTGGAACACTTCTTCAATCTAAGAATGTCTTTATAATCTCTGGGTTTATAGCTGAAAAGGATATTAAAAGCCTAGAAGAGGAGTTAACATCAAGGTTTGATTTAGCTATAGAGACAAAAGAGCCAAGGAAGAAGGATGATGTACCGATACTTTATAAGAACAACGGTTTTAGTGAACCTTTAGAGGGTACAGTAAATTCCTTTAGTCCACCAGGCAAGGGTGAGATGGATCCTACCATGGTTATGTCCCTATTCTACTATGCCTTATTTGGGCTTATGCTCTCTGATGCAGGTTATGGATTTATAATTGCCCTAGCTTGTGCCATTGGACTTATTAAATTTAGAAAAACCATTGAAAAGCCCATGAAGAACACCTTAAAGATGTATATGTTCTGTGGTATTGCCACCGTCTTCTGGGGCATTATCTTTAGCTCTTATTTTGGTGATATATTTGATGTGGTAGGTAAAACATTTTTTGGAGTAACAGATTTGCCGGTAATACCGCCAGTATGGTTCTTCCCTGTTGAAAAACCTATGCTGATGCTTACATTTTCAATGGCCATAGGATTAGTTCATTTATTAACAGGCCTAGCTATGAAAGGCTATCAGCTGGCAATGCAGCGGGACTATAAGGGTATCATTTATGATGTTGTACTATGGTATATACTATTAATTAGTGGAGTGATTCTCCTATTATCCATGGAAATGGTTACAGGTATACTAGGTATTAATATTAATATTCCCAGTAATGTGGTTACTATAGCAGGTATATTATTTGCTCTAGCTGCTGTAGGTATTATCCTTACCAACGGTAGGGAATCAAAACAACCCTTCAAGCGTATATTAAAAGGCTTATATGCCTTGTATGGTATTTCAGGCTATCTAAGTGATGTCTTGTCTTATTCAAGATTACTTGCCCTTGGACTGGCAACAGGAGTAATTGGCTCTGTAATTAACCAGATGGCTGCTATGGCTGCAAAGGGTGCTCTAGGTCCTATTATATTTACAGTTATAGTTATATTTGGACATGCTCTAAATCTAGGAATTAATGCTTTAGGAGCATATGTCCATACGAACCGTCTCCAATACGTGGAGTTCTTTGGTAAATTTTATGAGGGCGGAGGAAAAGAGTTCAAGCCCTTTGGAATTAATACAAAATATTATAAAATCAAGGAGAGTTGGAAAAATGGAAATATTAAATGATTATGGTATAGTATTAGCATTAGCAGGTGCTGTATTAGCAGCACTGATTCCTGGAATGGCTTCCGCGAAAGCTGTAAGTATGGGTGGTATCGCAGGTGCAGGTGTTATCACAGAAGATCCAGCACAATTCGGTAAGGTTCTTATTCTTCAGCTTCTTCCAGGTACCCAAGGTATTTACGGATTATTAATAGCATTTATAACCTTATCACAGATCGGTATTTTAGGCGGTGAAGGAGATATTTCTTTTGTTAAAGGTGCTCTTTATTTTGCAGCTTGTTTACCTATGATAATTGTAGGTTATACATCAGCTGTCAGACAAGCTAATGCTTCAGTAGCAAGTATTGGTGTTGTAGCAAAGAAGCCTGATCAATTTGGTAAAGCCATGATTTTCCCTGCCATGGTTGAGACATATGCTATCTTAGCACTTCTTATTTCAATGTTAGCTGTAAATGGAGTTAGCGGATTGAGCATATAACAGTTAACAGATGGAGGTTGAAATGACTGGATTAGAAAAGATTATTAAGGCAATTGAAGCAGAAGCTCATTCTAGCGCCAATAGAATTCTTACTGAGGCAAAGGAGGAGGCAGATAAGATTCTGTCTCTAGCTAAGGAGGAAGCAAAGCAGGCGGTAGCAAATATTGCCGAAAAGCCCGTATCTGAGGTCAAAGCCATTATAAATCGAGCGGAATCTGGTGCTAGGCTTATAAAAAGGCAGATGATTTTAGATGCAAAGCAACAAATGATAAATGATATAATCCTTAAAGCAAAAGAAAAGCTTACCAGTCTTCCGGATACTGACTATTTTGATACAATCCTTCAAATCCTTAAGAAGCATGCTCATAAGATGCCAGGTGTAATTAAGTTCTCTCAAGCAGATTTAGAACGATTACCTAAGCAGTTTGAGAAGAGCATAAATACCGCCATAAAGGGAATTGAAAATGCATCCCTTACTATTTCACAAGATAGTGCACAGCTTGATGGTGGCTTTATACTGGTTTATGGAGATATAGAGGAAAATTGTTCCTTTGATGCCTTATTAGATGAAGCGAAGGAAGAACTACAGGATAAAGTAAATGCATTTTTATTTGAATAGAAGGACCGGAAAGAGGGTGAAGCGGTTTGCGTAAGGAAAATAAAAGTGAAATAACTGATAAGCAATATATTTATGCTGTAGCACGCATACGTTCAAAGGAGCTTTCATTAATAAGTAAGTCTGATATCGAACAGCTTATGAGTTGTAAGACTGAGATAGAATGTCTTCGCTATCTGGCTGATAAGGGATGGGGTAAGGAAGGTACACATACCTCAGATCAGATATTAGCGTCAGAAAGAGAGAAAACATGGGAGCTTCTTAAAGAGCTGGTAGAGGATATTTCTGTATTTAATACATTTCTTTATGGAAACGATTACCACAACCTTAAGGCGGCAATAAAGCAGATATATAAGGGTACAAATAATCCGAATATTTATCTATCTAATAGCACTATCGACCCTAATATTATTATCAAGGCAGTTACAGAAAGAGATTTTTCTTTACTTCCCGAGCATATGAGGGAGGTGGCCGAGGAGGCCTATCAGATACAGCTTCATACTGGTGACAGCCAGTTATGTGATCTTGTCTTAGATAAGGCAGCTCTTGATAGTATATATTCTCATGGAAAGGCTTCTGGCAATGAACTTATCTCACAATATGTAGAGCTAAAGGTAGCCGCTGCCAACATAAATATAGCTATCAGAAGTGTAAAAACAGGTAAGGATGAGGAATTTCTCCAGCGTTCACTTGCTGAATGTGAAAGCCTTAATAAAAGCAAGTTGATTCAAAGTGCCTTAGAAGGTATGGAGGCAATATATGAGTATCTACTTACAACTGATTATTCAGATGCCCTACCTGCCCTTAAGGAATCCTCGCAAGCCTTTGAGCGTTGGTGTGATAATAGGATAGTAGAATATATACGTCCACAAAAGTATAATCCATTTACCCTGTCACCTCTGGCAGCCTATCTCTTAGCCCGAGAAAATGAAATCAAGACAGTAAGGATTCTACTTTCAGGTAAAAGAAATGATATATCGGATGATATAATCCGGGAAAGATTGAGGGAAATGTATGTATAGGGTTGCAGTTTTGGGTGATCGTGACAGTATATATGGATTTGCCGCGATCGGCCTGGATACCTTCCCGGTGGAAGATGCTACAGAAGCCGCAAAGAAATTAAAAAAACTGGCTGATGGAAGATATGCAGTAATATATATTACAGAGAGTCTTCAAGCACAGCTGGAGACTGAGATATATAATTATGTATCATTACAGTTACCAGCGATTATACCGATACCGGGTGTATCTGATAATACCGGAATGGGAATGAGAAATGTAAAGAAATCAGTTGAGCGTGCAGTAGGCTCTGATATTATATTTAATAATGATTAGTAAAGCAGGTGAAAAATATGAGCAATGGCACCATAAAAAAAGTAGCCGGTCCTTTGGTTATTGCAGAGGGTATGCGCAATGCCAATATGTTTGACGTGGTAAGAGTTAGTAAACAACGTCTTATCGGTGAAATAATTGAAATACATGGCGACCAGGCCTCCATTCAGGTTTATGAAGAAACTTCGGGACTTGGTCCCGGCGAGCCTGTGGAATCTACCGGCCAACCTTTAAGCGTAGAATTGGGCCCTGGTCTTATCGGAAGTATATTTGATGGAATACAACGTCCTTTGGTAGACATCATGGAGGCTACAGGAACAAATCTGAAGCGTGGTGTTGAGATACCTTCCTTAAACAGAGAGAAAAAGTGGCATTTTGTACCTAGTGTTTCTGTTGGTACTGAGGTTGAGGCAGGAGATATCATTGGAACTGTTAATGAAACAGATATAGTTGTTCAGAAGATAATGGTTCCTGTCGGAATGAAGGGAAGGATTACATCCATTACCGAAGGAGATTATACTGTAGTTGATACTGTCGCTATACTTGAAAAAGATGATAATACTACAGAAAATCTTACATTAATGCAGAAGTGGCCAGTGCGTCAGGGCAGACCCTATAAGCAGAAGCTTTCTCCGGATAAGCCTATGGTTACTGGACAAAGAGTTATTGATACCCTTTTCCCAATCGCTAAGGGCGGAGTTGCAGCTATACCTGGTCCTTTCGGAAGCGGTAAAACAGTTGTACAGCATCAGCTAGCAAAATGGGCAGAGGCAGATATCGTAGTATATATCGGATGCGGTGAGCGTGGTAATGAGATGACAGACGTTCTTAATGAGTTCCCAGAGCTTAAGGATCCTAAGACAGGAAAATCACTGATGGAACGTACTGTTCTTATAGCTAATACCTCAGACATGCCGGTTGCAGCCCGTGAGGCTTCAATCTATGTTGGTATAACCATAGCGGAGTATTTCCGTGATATGGGCTATTCAGTTGCTCTGATGGCTGATTCTACATCCCGTTGGGCTGAAGCCCTTCGTGAGATGTCAGGTCGTCTTGAGGAGATGCCTGGTGAAGAGGGTTATCCCGCCTACCTGGCCAGCCGTTTAGCTCAGTTCTATGAGAGGGCTGGAAGGGTAATTAGCCTAGGTAAGGATGGAAGAGAGGGAGCCTTATCAGCTATAGGAGCTGTATCACCTCCTGGTGGTGATATTTCCGAGCCGGTATCTCAGGCAACTCTTAGAATTGTTAAGGTCTTCTGGGGCTTGGATGCCAATTTGGCCTATAGAAGACATTTTCCAGCTATCAACTGGCTGACCAGTTACTCACTTTATGATATGGGAAAATGGTTTAATTCCAATGTAAATAGCAAATGGAATGATATGAAGGCCCGTATAATGAAGCTATTGAATGATGAGGCAGAGCTGGACGAGATAGTAAAGCTGGTTGGTATGGATGCTTTATCTGCACCAGACCGCTTAAAGTTAGAGGCGGCAAGGTCCATAAGAGAGGACTATCTACATCAGGATGCCTTCCATGAGGATGATACCTATACCAGCCTCGAGAAGCAATATTACATGATGGAGCTTGTTCTACAGTTTTATGATATATCCCTGGAGAACCTGGCAAATCTCTCTATTGATGATCTAGTTAAGTTACCCGTAAGAGAGAGAATAGGTCGTTTCAAATATATTAAGAATAATAAGATAAAGCAGGAATATGAAGAAGTCCTGATGCAATTAAAAACAGAGATTAATAATCTGGTACAGAAGGAGGATGCCTAATGCCAAAGGAATATAGAACCATAAGGGAGGTAGCGGGTCCTCTTATGCTGGTACAGGGAGTTGAAGGGGTTGCCTTTGATGAGCTGGCCGAGATAGAATTGATCAGCGGGGAAAAACGCCGTTGTAGAGTTCTTGAGATCGATGGGGGAAATGCCCTTGTTCAATTATTTGAAAGCTCTACAGGAATTAATCTAGCCAGTAGTAAGGTACGTTTTTTAGGTAGAAGCATGGAGCTTGGTGTATCTGAAGATATGCTAAGCCGCGTGTTTGACGGTTTGGGACGTCCTATTGATAATGGGCCTGATATATTACCAGAGCAAAGACTTGATATCAATGGCCTTCCCATGAATCCTGCAGCTAGAAACTATCCGCAGGAATTTATTCAGACAGGTGTATCTGCCATAGACGGATTAAATACATTGGTTCGTGGACAAAAGTTACCTATATTTTCAGCCAGTGGTCTACCCCATGCAAATCTGGCGGCTCAGATAGCCCGTCAAGCCAAGGTTCGTGGTACATCAGAACCCTTTGCGGTTGTATTTGCTGCTATGGGTATTACCTTTGAGGAAGCTCACTTCTTTACTGAGTCCTTCCGTGAAACTGGTGCAATAGATAGAACAGTTATGTTCGTCAATCTAGCCAATGACCCGGCTATAGAACGTATATCTACACCTCGAATGGCGCTTACGGCCGCAGAATACCTAGCCTTTGAAAAGGATATGCATGTGCTTGTAATCCTTACTGATATTACAAACTATGCTGATTCACTTAGAGAAGTATCTGCAGCCAGAAAAGAAGTTCCCGGTAGGCGTGGATACCCAGGTTATATGTATACTGACCTGGCTTCTCTTTATGAGAGAGCAGGACGTAAGAAGGGCAAGGCTGGAAGTATCACTATGATTCCCATACTTACCATGCCTGAGGATGACAAGACGCATCCTATACCTGACCTTACAGGATATATTACAGAGGGCCAGATTATACTTAGCCGTGAGCTCCACCGTCAAGGTATTGAGCCCCCTGTGGATGTATTGCCATCTCTTTCACGTCTAAAGGACAAGGGAATCGGTGAAGGTAAGACCCGAAAGGATCATGCAAATACCATGAATCAGATATTTGCAGCTTATGCAAGGGGTAAGGAAGCAAAAGAATTGATGGTAGTTCTTGGTGAAGCTGCCCTGACTGATATTGATAAGCTCTATGCAGATTTCGCCGATGCCTTTGAGAAGGAATATGTTTCCCAAGGTTATAATACCAACCGTGATATTGAAGATACTTTGAATCTAGGCTGGAAGCTCCTCAATATGCTTCCTAGGGCTGAGCTTAAGAGAATAAAGGATGAGCTACTGGACGAATACTACGGCAAAGGAGACTGATATGGCTACAACACAAGTAAATCCAACCCGTATGGAATTAACCAGACTTAAGAAGAAACTTGCCACTGCGACTAGGGGGCATAAGCTTCTTAAGGATAAAAGAGACGAGCTTATGAGAAGGTTTCTTGATATGGTTAAGGAGAATAAAGCTTTACGTGAAAAGGTTGAAGCAGGAATACACGCTGCCAATAAGAATTTTGTCTTAGCCAGATCAGTTATGGTAGATGAGATACTTAATGTATCCTTGATGGCCCCCAGACAGGAGGTTTATCTAGACACCCATACTAAAAATGTCATGAGTGTTAATATTCCTGAATTTGAGTATAAGACAAAGACCCCGGATGAAAATGATATTTATCCTTATGGTTATGCATTTACATCCAGTGACTTGGATGATGCTGTTAAAAGTCTTGCCAATATACTACCTGATATGCTAAAGTTGGCTGAGGTGGAAAAGTCCTGTCAGCTAATGGCTGCAGAGATTGAGAAGACCAGACGTAGAGTTAATGCCCTTGAGCATGTTATGATACCAGATATGCAAGAAAAGATAAAATATATTGTGATGAAACTTGATGAGAATGAGCGAAGTACGCAGATCCGCCTAATGAAGGTTAAGGATATGATGCTTGAAGCAGCTCACAACTATTCACAACGTTATGAGATCAATCAATAGAACAAAATAATTATTCTAACAACAAATAGTGGCATATAGGTAGACCTAAGTGGTGTGTAGGTATTCCTATATGCCATTTAATATCTTAAGCAAAGAAGAAAATTTCTTTTTATTATTTACTGAAACTAGTGTGTTTAATTGCTATATATGATACAATCTGGATATAAATATTTGACCTTAGAGGAAAAGGGGAGGGAAGATTACAATTGACTGTTCGGTATAACTGTGCGAAATGTAATGATAGTTTGTGCATGCATAAGGTTCCAATCTTTTCATCATTAGATAAGGAAGATCTTAAGAAGATAATGGGTTTAATTAGACATCATGAATATAAAAAAGGCGATATCCTGGTCTTTGATGGAGATCCAATGGATTCAGTAGTAATAATTAATGAGGGTAGTGTTAAGGCCTATAAGAATACTGCAGATGGCCGTGAGCAGATTCTATATGTATTTTCTGCAGGTGATTTTTTTGGAGAACAGAATTTGTTCAGTGGGCAAGCATCAACATTTTCTGTAGAAGCCCTTGGTACTGTTAAAACCTGCAACTTATCCAGAAAGCAGTTTCAAGAACTCCTTTATCGTTTTCCTGATATAGCAGTAAAGATTATAGATGAATTAGGTAATCGTATGACTAGGCTGGAGAATACGCTTCAAAGTATCGGAGTAAGAAATGTTGATAATAGAATAGGCAGTATTTTAATTGAATTTGCTGAAAAATACGGGTCCAATAATGATAAGGGTACTATTATTCATCTACCCTTAAGTAGAGAAGGTATAGCAAATTATCTTGGAATTGCTAGAGAAACAGTAAGTAGAAAGTTTAGTCAGCTTGAAAATGATGGAATTATTCATTCACTTAATAATAGGGAAATATTGATTCTGGATATGGATAGAATAGAGGCTCTTGCCGGAATTAATTAAAATTATGAATATGACTGAAGGGAAGGGGAATACTTCTTTATAGCGAAAAATTTATTAAAGCTAAGGAGGCCCTATATGTCAGTTGATTTTAAGAACAGTCAGACAAAAGATAATCTGATGAGAGCTTTTGCTGGTGAAAGCCAGGCTAGAAATCGTTATACCTTTGCTGCATCACAAGCTAAAAAAGAGCATCATCATGTAATTGAAGCTATTTTTAGATTTACTGCAGATCAGGAAAAGGAGCATGCTGAGATTTTCTATGAACATCTAAAGGAGCTGGCGGGAGAGAATATTCAAGTTGATGGAGCATATCCAGTAGATATAGCAGATGATGTATCTAAGCTATTACGTATGGCTCAGCATAATGAATATGAAGAGTATGATCCTGTCTATAAGAAATTTGGAGATATAGCTAAAGAAGAGGGCTTTAATAAAGTCGCAGCATCATTTCACATGATTGCAAAGATAGAGAAGATTCATGGTGATCGTTTTGGTAAATTTGCCGAGCTACTTGAGGAGAACAAACTCTATGTATCCGATGTGGAGATAGGGTGGATGTGCCTAAACTGTGGCCATGTGCATTGGGGTAAAGAAGCTCCAAAAGAATGTCCAGTCTGTCACCATGATAGAGGATACTTTATTAGGCTTGAGCTGGCACCATTTCATAACCTAAAATTAGATAAGGAATAAGAAAAATAACACACTAGGAGTAAATGATTATTTCTCGCTTTCTTCCATAAGATATCGGTGGTCACACCCCTGGAGGACTTGATCTTAAGTGAGGAAATTGATCTTATATCTCTTAGTGTTTTTATTTATGGCTTTACACATAGTAATCCATACTACATAACAAGGAAAAGAATACTGCAAGATGTTGACAAGAAACCTTTGTGTGGTTATAATTGCAATATAATAGTTTGATTATCAAAGTAAATTCATAGAAGATATGATTGATTTGGAGGAATAATATATGAATATGAAGCCCTTAATTATAGGTAATATAAAAGCAAAATATCCAATTATTCAAGGGGGAATGGGTGTAGGTGTCAGTAGGTGGCGCTTAGCAGGAACGGTTGCTAGAGAAGGAGGAATTGGGATAATCTCCACAGCTCAGATTGGATATGATGATCCTGAATTTGAGCAAGAGCAGATTCCTACAAATCTAAAAGCTATTAAGAAACATATAGATAAGGCAAGGGAAATAGCGAATGGAGGTATTATCGGTGTAAATATTATGGTGGCCACTAAGCAGTATGAAAGCTATGTTAGGGCTGCCTGTGAGGCAAAGGCGGATGTCATTATATCAGGAGCAGGCCTTCCTATTAATCTTCCAGAGCTAACCAAGGGTTTTGATATAAAGATAGCCCCTATAGTATCCAGTTTAAAAGCGGCTTCGGTTATACTAAAAATGTGGGATAGAAAATACAAGCAAACAGCGGATTTTATAGTTATAGAGGGTCCAAGGGCAGGAGGACATCTGGGATTTACAAGAGAAGAGATTGTAAGTATGAGTGATTCTGATTTTGATAAGATTATTAAAGATATAGTGGAATACCTAAAGGAGTTTGAGGAGAAATACGAAAAAGATATTCCCGTGATAGTAGCAGGTGGTATATATGATCGGGAGGATATTAAGCATGTCATGTCCTTAGGAGCTGATGGTGTACAGATGGCCACAAGGTTTGTCGTAACTGAAGAATGTGATGCTAGTCTTGAATTTAAGCAGGCTTATATTAAGGCAAAAAAAGAAGATATCGATGTGGTTATTAGTCCTGTTGGTATGCCAGGACGTGCTATTATTACTCCATTTATAAAAAGAACAAAAAAGGGCAGGATACCTGTCGATAAGTGTTACAAGTGTATACAGCGCTGTAATCCGAAGGATACACCATATTGTATAACAAGGTCCTTAGTCAATGCTGTTAAAGGTAATATTAGTGAGGGACTCGTCTTTTGCGGTGAAACTGCATATCGCTTAGATAAAATAACAACGGTAAAGGAAATATTCGAAGAACTAATATACTAATAATATAGTTAGTTTAAAAACTATAGTTGCCTTCAATTAAGAGCTTATGTATAATAAGTTTACAATTATTATCATATGTGATTTAGGTCACAGAATATATTTCCATAACATTCTATACTTTTAAATACTATAAATAATATATATGAACATATTATTATGGTTCAATCTATTGATATAGAAGGAGTATTTTTATGGAAGATAAGACAGTTGATTTAAATAAAAGTGTTTATGAAATATGTAATGAATATAAGGATTTACCTGAAATATTACATGACTTGGGTTTTGTGGATATTATAAAGCCAGGAATGCTTCATACGGCAGGTAGATTCATGACATTAAAAAAGGGAGCAGCTTTAAAGAAGATAAGCATAGATAGTATTAAGGAAAGGCTCTCCCTACATGGATATAATACTATAGACTAGAATATAATATCATCTAATAACGAAACCTTGATGTAATATCAGGGTTTCTTATGAATAGGAGGGAATATAATGTCAAAGCAGACAGTTGGATTAATAGGATTAGCAGTTATGGGAAAAAACCTGGCACTAAATATTGCCGACCATGGATATTCTGTGGCGGTATATAACCGCTCTAGAGAAAAGACCGATAGCTTACTAGATGAGGCAAAGCATGAAAATATTATAGGTACTTATTCATTGGAGGAGTTGGTAAATTCTCTTGAAAAGCCTAGAAAGATAATATTAATGGTTAAGGCAGGTAAAGCAGTGGATGACATGATAGAGCAGCTTATCCCCTTGATATCACCAGGTGACTTATTAGTGGATGGTGGGAACTCAAACTATCTAGATACCATGGAAAGAGCGGCAAGACTTGAAGAAAAGAATATTCATTATCTTGGCTCAGGAATATCAGGTGGTGAGGAAGGAGCCCGTAGAGGCCCAGCTATAATGCCTGGGGGAAGCAAAGAAGCTTACAGGATGATGGAAAAAATTCTTACAGATATTTCTGCCAAGGTTGGAAGTGATGCTTGTAGTACTTATATCGGAAAAAACGGTGCTGGGCATTTTGTGAAAATGGTTCATAATGGGATCGAATATGCAGATATGCAGCTTATTGTAGAAGCGTATTCAATATTAAAGCAGGTACTCGGTCTTACAGCTCCTGATTTTCATGAAATCTTTACTAAATGGAATGAGGGAGAGCTTAACAGCTACTTGATAGAGATAACAGCAGATATATTCAAGAAAAAAGATCCTGAAACAGGCAACTATCTAGTCGACATGATTCTTGATGTAGCTGGCCAAAAGGGTACTGGCAAATGGACAGGACAGGTATCACTGGAACTTGGCGTACCTACACCAACCATTACCACAGCAGTATATGAGCGTTATATTTCATCCATGAAGGAGGAAAGAGTAATAGCACATAAGGTTCTTAGTGGTCCAGAGAGCGAAACAAAGCTTTCAAAGGAAGAGGCTGATAAATTCATAGAGGCAGTACGAAAGGGATTATATGCTAGTAAGATATGTGCATACGCCCAGGGATTTAGCCTTATGCGCGTGGCTTCATTGAAGTATGACTGGGATTTAAACCTAGGAGATATCGCAAAAATATTCCGTGGTGGATGTATAATTCGTGCCCAATTTTTGAATAGAATAATGGAAGCATATGATCAGAAAAAAGATCTTATTAATCTATTGTTAGCAGATTATTTTAAGGATATAGTCAGCGAATATCAGGCTGATTGGAGAACTGTTATAACTACAGCCATAGCTAATGGGATTCCTAGCCCGGCATTTTCCAGTGCCCTAGCCTATTACGACAGCTACCGTTCTGTAGAATTACCCATGAACCTTCTCCAAGCCCAAAGAGATTACTTCGGTGCCCATACCTATATGCGTACTGATAAGGAAGGCATCTTCCATACCCAGTGGTAAAACTGTACCGGGTACGGTACCAGAAGTAACAGTAATCAATACGGTACCAGGTACCAAAACTATCGGTACCTGAAAGTATAGATAAAAGGTACCTGGTACCGTTAACACACCTGGTACCGGAATGACTGAAGCAACAGTACGCAGAAGGAGGAGAGTACTTATGATGGACTATAATAATATGTTTGGTGGAGATAAGGATTTGTCTGCAATTCTTGTGATTTTTGGTGGTACTGGTGACTTAACTCATAGAAAACTGATGCCAGCCTTATATAATATGCTTCTAGATGGCTTAGTGCCAGAGCATTTTAAGGTGGTGTCTATCGGTAGGAGAGATAAGACTGACGATGAATATAAGAATGAAATACGAGCATCCATAGATAGACACTCAAGAAATAAGGTGGACGAGGATATATGGACTAGGCTTAAGGATATGATTAAATACTATCGTTTTGATTTTAGAGATAATGATGGTTATCCTAAACTAAAAGAATATCTAGAAGAGATTGATAAAACGGCTAATACTAGGGGAAATAGGATATATTATATGGCTGTTGCTCCTGAGTATTTTGAGACTATAGTCCATGGATTGCATAGCGCTAAAATGGCAAAAGTAGAGGGATCATGGAGTCGCCTTGTGATAGAAAAACCCTTTGGCAAGGATTTGATAACAGCTAGACAGCTAAACCAGAAACTCCTGGAGGTTTTCGAGGAAAAGAACATATATCGAATCGACCACTATCTTGGTAAGGAAATGATACAGAACATAATGGTACTTAGATTTAGCAACTCAATCTTTGAATCCATTTGGAATAATAAATTTATTGATAATATACAGATATCCTTGACTGAAAAGTTGGGAGTTGGAACCCGTGGAGGTTATTACGAGCATTCAGGAGCTATGCGGGATATGATTCAAAACCATATTATGCAGATATTATCGCTTGTAGCCATGGAACCCCCTGTAAACCTTAAGACTGATTCAATTCGTACGGAGAAGCTTAAGGTTATCGAAGCCATAGAGGATATATCGCCTGAATTTCTCAAAAACAATGTTGTATTTGGGCAATATGATAGGGGAGTAATAGATGGAAAGCCTGTGGTCGGCTATAGAGAGGAAGTTAATGTTCCTAAGGATTCAGGTACAGAGACTTTTGTGGCATTAAAACTTCATGTCAATAATTTTAGATGGGCAAATACACCCTTCTATATCAGAACAGGCAAAAGACTAGGTAACTACGGAGCTGAGATAGTTATTCAATTTAAGGACTTACCCAATATTTTGTATTTTGAGGATAGCAATATCCAAGAGCCCAATCTCTTGGTTATAAGGATACAACCAAATGTCGGTGTCTTCTTTCAATTTAATACAAAGGATTTTTCTAGCCATCATGGTATCATTCCTACCAAAATGGATACCAGCTATGTAAGTCCTACACAAGGAAACACTCCAGAGGCCTATGAAAGATTGATTTATGATATTTTAAGAGGAGATTCTACTCTTTTCTCTAGGTGGGATGAGGTAGAGGCAGCTTGGACTGTAGCGGATAAAATAATTAGTTATAGAGAGCAAAGCAATGTAAGATTTCCGAATTATGATGCAGGCTCTATGGGACCAATAAGAGCTTTTGAGCTCTTGGCAAAGGAAGGAAGGAAATGGTGGAACATATGATAATAAATACAAAGGATTTTAAGATATTCGATATATCAATGCCGATTTCATATAATATGCCTGTGTATAAGGGATTGGAATACAAAAGACCAATTATAAGTATTGATGGAGATTTCTCCACAGGCTCCTCCTATGAGACCAGACTAGAGATGAATCTTCATACAGGAACCCACCTTGATACCCCAAAGCATATGATAGCAGAGGGCTATACTCTAGAGGAGCTAGAGCTGAATCGGGTGGTAACCCATTGTAGGGTATATGACCTTACAGATCTAAAGGATAAAATCACAGATAAAGACCTTATGAAATTAGATATCAAGGAAGGGGATTTTATAGTCTTAAAAACAAGAAATTCATTTGAGGAAATTCTTGAGAAGGATTTTATATATCTCGATAAAAGCGGAGCTGAATACTTAACCAAGTTGAATATAAAAGGTGTTGGAATAGATGCCCTAGGCATAGAGAGAGCTCAACCAGACCATGAGACTCATATTAACTTGTTTAACTCTAACATCATGATTCTTGAGGGTTTAAGACTAAAGGATATTGTAGAAGGGGAATATATGCTGAGTGCCGCTCCCATATATATTCCGGGAGCAGAGGCGGCTCCTGTAAGAGCTTATTTGATAAAGTAAATTGTGTACTGCAGGGTTCGGTACCAGGTACAGAAACCAGTACCTGGTACCTGAACCCCTTGGTACCCGAACCCACAGAAACGAAGTTGTGTACCCGGTACAAGAAAATAAAAAGGAGGAATATATGAGCGAACATATTAATAACAGAGAATATAGGCAGAAGGTTTTAAAAGAGCTTATTATGGAGCTTCATGATGGTAAGACTGTTGATGAAGTTAAGGAGAGATTCGAAAAATTAATCGAAGGTATATCTGCATCTGAAATTTCTATGATGGAAAATCAATTAATTATGGAAGGCTTACCGATTACTGAGGTTCAGAGACTCTGTGATGTCCATGCTGCTGTCTTTAAGGGCTCAATTGAGGAGATTCATATGCCTGATAATCCAGCTGATATACCAGGCCATCCTATACACACATTTAAGATGGAAAACCGTGCCCTTGAACGTTTAATGGACAAAACTATAAAGCCCTTACTTAATGAGCTGATAGAAAATGATAATCAAAAGCTACGTGAAAATATTCTGACTGAATTTACTAAGCTATACGAGCTAGATAAGCATTATTTAAGAAAGGAAAATCTTTTGTTTCCATTCCTTGAAAAGTATGAGATAACTGGTCCGCCTCAGGTTATGTGGGGAGTGGATGATGAAATAAGAGAAGATATAAAGGATCTAATGGCTTCTTTAAGCAATTCAGACCTTGATGCCAAGGAACTTTCAACTAAGGCACATGCTGCTATAGATCGTGTACATGAAATGATTTTTAAAGAAGAGAACATCTTGCTTCCTATGGCACAGGAGACTTTAAATGAAGATGAATGGCTTAAGATTGCTAAAGAAAGCCATGAGCTGGGTTATTGCCTCTATGAGCCGAAGAAAGAATGGAAACCAGCCCGAGTAAATGTTGAGGAAAAGAGTAAGAAATCACAATCTGCGAATACAGCTGATAGTAAAGAAGCACCAGCTGGCTATATCAAGTTTGAGACCGGGGTTCTTACTCAAAAGGAAATAGAAGCAATGCTTAATGCTATGCCTGTAGATATAACCTTTGTAGATAAGGATGGAATCGTTAAGTACTTTTCAGAGGGTAGAGAGCGTATCTTCCCAAGAACAAAGGCGGTTATTGGAAGAACAGTTGCCAACTGTCATCCACCGGGCAGTGTTCATATAGTAGAGAAAATAGTAGAGGATTTAATGTCCGGCAAGAAGGATAATGAGGATTTCTGGATTAAGATGGGTGACAAATATACTCTTATCCGTTATTTTGCTGTAAGAGATAAGGACGGTAGTTATTTAGGAACCCTAGAGTTTACACAAAATATTGCACCAATCAAGGCGATTGAGGGTGAAAAAAGACTATTATCTGAATAATCTTTATAATTACATTATTCAAGGGTAATCAGCTACTATATTTTACATGATCTTAATTTTTTGATTATGTTGACAATAAATACTTTTCGCTCTATGATTAAATAATAGATAAAATATATTCTTTTGCTGTTCATATAATAGCAAGGGAACTTTATATGATAGAGGATAAGGAGAATAGCTGATGAGTTGTATTAAGATTGTTGCAGATAGTACTTGTGATTTATCCAATGATTTATTGGAGGAATACGATATTAGTGTACTTCCATTAATGATTTCAATGGGGGATATTACGAAAAAAGATGGTATAGAGGTCACTCCTGATGAGATTTATAAGTGGTCAGATGAGACTGGTCAGACACCTAAGACAGCCGCTCCAACCATAGGAGATGCCATAGCATTTCTAGAGCCCTATATGAAAAAAGAGATGGATATTATATTTTTTGGTATATCCGAGTCTATGTCAGCCACTTGTAATGTTATAAGACTTGCTGGTCAAAATATGAACTATGATAGACTTTTTGTAGTGGATTCTAAGAGTCTTTCAACAGGAATTGGTCTACAGGTGCTTCGTGCAGCGGAATTGGCCAAGAATGGTGCCTCTGCAGAAGATATAATAAAAGATAATAACCAAATCAATTCAAAGGTAAGGGCCAGCTTTGTTATAGATACCTTGACTTTTTTACACCGTGGTGGAAGATGTTCTGGTGTAGCAGCCCTGCTTGCAAATACCCTTCGACTTAAGCCTGAGATTGTTGTAAAGGATGGCAAAATGGTTGTGGGGAAGAAATACAGAGGTAATATCAAATCTGCTCTTCTAAAATATGTTCAAGATAGAAATGATCAACTATTAGCTGCTGATTCAAAAAGAATATTTATAACTCATTCAGGCTGTAGCCCTGAACTAATTGATGAAATAAAGCAGTATCTTAAAGACTTGAATATATTTGAAGAAATATGTGTAACCCGTGCAGGAGGGGTTATTTCTAGTCATTGTGGTCCTAATACTCTGGGAGTATTATATATAATTAAATAAACTATTAATAAACTATAAAAGAAGACTGTTTATATTAGCAAGAGAACCGGTAGATAAATTCCGTTTCTTATTATGCTATTATGAACAGTCTTTTTTGTTATAGGAAAGTTTGTCCTTTTATATAAAAAATAATATCAATTAATAATTCCAGTAATAGAAATTTATGAATAAGGAAACAATGACTATAGCAAAATAGAATAAATATAATAGAAGGAGGTTTCTTATGAAGATTAATGATGGTTATAATTTAAAAAATAAGAATAATAAGAGATTGGACAAGATTCAACCAACCAACAAGGAGGGAACAGCCGCTTGGCAGAATTTCGAGGGCTTTTATAAGGTTGATCAAGTGGGTAAACCCTCTGAAGAAGATGTTATTGAGGCCAAGGAATGGGTCGATAACGGTAGTAGATTATAAAAGGAGCGAGTAAAATGGCAAAACTTTCGATGACATTGGATGGAAATACTGCTGCAGCTTATGCAGCCTATGCTTTTACTGAGGTAGCATCTATTTATCCCATAACACCTTCTTCAGGAATGGCAGAATCAACTGATGAATGGGCTGCAAATGGAAGGAAGAATATTTTTGGTCAAACAGTAAATGTAGTAGAGATGCAATCAGAGGCAGGAGCCAGTGGTGCTTTTCATGGCTCACTACAAGCCGGAGCCCTGTCAACAACCTTTACAGCCTCACAGGGCCTTCTATTAATGACACCTAATCTATATAAGACTGCAGGAGAGTTGCTACCGGGAGTATTCCATGTCAGTGCAAGGGCTATAGCAACTCATGCACTTAGTATTTTTGGAGATCATCAGGATGTTATGGCTGTTAGGCAGACAGGCTGCGCCCTCCTGGCTTCGGGGTCGGTTCAAGAGGTTGCTGACTTGGCTCCTATAGCACATCTTTCGGCCATTAAGGGAAGAGTTCCCTTCGTACATTTTTTTGATGGATTTAGAACATCCCATGAGGTTCAAAAGGTCGAGCTTTTAGAGTATAAGGATTATGCCGAGTTACTTGATATGGATGCTGTGAAAATGTTCAAGGACCGAGCATTATCACCAAACAAACCATGTTTTAGGGGAACAGCCCAGAATTCTGATATATATTTTCAAGGACGGGAAGCGTCAAACCAATTTTATATGGATTTAATACCCATAGTAGAAGATTACATGAAGAAGATGGCTGAAAGAACAGGCAGGTCATATAATTTATTTGATTACTATGGGGCCAAGGATGCAGAATATATTATTATCGCTATGGGTTCTGTAACTGAAGCTATTATGCAGACTGTTGATTATTATAATAATAGAGGTGAGAAATACGGTCTTGTAAAAGTAAGATTATATAGACCTTTCTCTGTAAGTCACTTTTTAGATGCGCTACCTTCTTCAGTTAAGAAAATAGCTGTACTTGATCGTACTAAGGAACCAGGAGCAGTCGGTGAGCCCCTATATGTGGATGTCTGCTCAGCCTATAAGGATCATCCTAATCCTCCTATTATTGTAGGAGGAAGATATGGACTGGCATCTAAGGATACAACTCCTAATCAAATTGCAGCTGTCTACGAGAATTTAAAACAAGACCAGCCTAAGAACTCATTTACAATAGGCATAATTGATGATGTAACCAAGACATCCTTGCAAAGTATTGAAGACATAGATGCAGAGCCTGAAGATGTAAGGGCCTGTCAGATATGGGGTTTAGGTTCAGATGGTACTGTTGGTGCGAATAGGCAGGCTATAAGGATTATAGGTGATCATTCAGATATGAATGTTCAGGCCTATTTTGATTATGATTCTAAGAAATCTGGTGGCATAACGGTATCACACCTACGTTTCTCAGAACAACCTATACGTTCGACTTATCTTGTTAATAATGCAGATTACGTTGCCTGTCATAACCCCTCTTATGTAAATAAGTATGATTTGGTGGAAAGCTTAAAGCCTGGAGGTATATTTGTTCTTAACACTCAATGGACTGATGAGGAGCTTGAAGAACATCTTCCTGCTAAAATGAAGCAAAAGTTAGCCAAGAAGAAGGCAAGAATTTATACTGTAAATGCAATAAAGATAGCAAATGAAATTGGTCTTGGTAATAGAATAAATATGGTTATGCAGGGAGCCTTCTTTAAGCTGACCAAGCTATTACCTGAAGAGGTATATGTTAAGGAACTTAAAGATGTAATAGCAAAGATGTATGGTAAAAAAGGTGAAAAGATCGTCAAGATGAATCATGATGCTGTAGATCAAGGCATCAAAGCCATACATGAGGTAAAGATACCAGAAGCCTGGATGAATTGTAGCGATGATAAAGCATCTACGACTAAAGAACCTGATTTTATTAGAAATATTATGCGCCCTATGTCAGAGCTTAAGGGAGGCGAACTTCCTGTTAGTGCATTCTCTGGTATTGAGGATGGAACATTCCCATCAGGTACTA
Source organism: Clostridiales bacterium (assembly GCA_012519905.1). Classification (GTDB taxonomy): domain Bacteria; phylum Bacillota; class Clostridia; order Lachnospirales; family Lachnospiraceae; genus Mobilitalea. The sequence goes on from JAAYPG010000066.1 coordinate 59,947, forward strand.
CAGCCTATGAAAAAAGAGGTATTGCAGTAAATGTTCCCGAATGGATTTTGGAGAATTGTATTCAATGTAATCAATGTTCTTATGTATGTCCTCATGCTGTTATAAGACCATTCTTATTAAATGATGAGGAGCTTTCAAAGGCACCTGATACTTTTGTTACAAAGAAGGCCAATGGAAGAGCCTTTGAAGGACTTAGTTATAAAATCCAAATTTCTCCTATGGACTGTACAGGCTGTGGCAATTGCGCCGATGTATGTCCGGCCAAGGATAAGGCTTTGGTTATGAAGCCAATAGAAACTCAACTTCCTGTACAAGTAGAAAACTGGAACTTTGCCATAAACAATGTGCATTTTAAGAAGGAACTGTCCTATGGTCAATCATTCAAGGATAGCCAATTCAAACAGCCATTGATGGAGTTTTCAGGGGCATGTGCAGGATGTGGAGAGACACCATATATTAAGCTGGTTACACAGCTTTTTGGTGAGAGAATGATGATTGCCAATGCTACGGGCTGCTCTTCAATCTGGGCTTCATCAGCACCGAGTACCTCATATACAGTTAATAGAGAGGGAAAAGGACCATCTTGGGCAAATTCTTTATTTGAGGATAATGCTGAGTTCGGCTTTGGTATGTATCTTGGTGTAAAGCAGATAAGGGATAAGCTAGAGCAATCCATGAGAAAATTAAACGGAATGAAGGTAGAAGAAAAAGTTAAGGAAGCACTTCATGATTGGATACACTATAAGGATGATGGAAATGCATCGGAAGAAGCAGGAAGAAGGGTCTTAGAAGTGCTTGAGAACTTCAGTTCAACAGATGTTGAGATCGTTCAGCTTGTAAATGATATAAAAGAGAATAAGGATTACCTAACAAAAAGATCTATTTGGCTTGTAGGTGGTGATGGATGGGCTTATGATATTGGCTATGGCGGGCTTGACCATGTGCTTGCTTCAGGAGAGGATATAAATGTATTGGTATTTGATACAGAGGTTTATTCAAATACTGGTGGTCAAGCATCAAAGGCTACTCCAACAGCAGCTATTGCAAAATTTGCCGCATCAGGAAAGAAACAGGGCAAGAAGGATCTGGGTAGGATGATGATGACCTATGGAAATGTATACGTGGCTCAGGTTGGTATACACGCTGACAATGCACAGCTAATAAAGGCCCTAAGAGAAGCAGAAGAATATAAAGGTCCTTCCCTTATAATATGTTATTCTCCATGTATAAATCATGGACTGATGGAGGGAATGGGCCGTAGTATGGCAAATATAAAAAAGGCTGTAGCAGCAGGCTATTGGCATCTATACAGATATAACCCTAATTTAAAGAAGGAAGGTAAAAATCCATTTATTCTGGATTCCAAAGAGCCAACAGAAAGTTTTCGCGATTATATTTTAAACCAGGTACGCTATAGCTCATTGGTAAAGGCATTTCCTGATATGGCCGAGCAATTATTTAAACAGGCAGAACAGCAAGCAAAGGAAAGATATGCTATATATAAACAGATGGCTTCAGTATACCCTAATTAAATAAAAGTAAAAAGATTTAGGACAGGATTGGAATCAAAAAGCAAAGCCTGTCCTATAATTTTATCCTTATATTGTGTTAATTGGATACTAGTTCATATAAATGTAACTTATGTGCCTAGATATGGTAGTATGTGGTTTCAAATGCAGTAATTACATGTGAAAAATCAATAATCCATATATGATTATTATAATTTTACTGATATAATTATTATGTCTAGTAAGGTATGACTATAGACCTAAAATAATATACATAAAGGGGTGGCCGTATTGCATATAATGCAGTCTTTACGAACCATAACTACTTCTGCAAAAGAAAAGGAAATTGAAATTATTTACAACCTGATTTTCAAGAATGCACTCTATAGTATAGAATGTATTAGACTTGGAGGCAATGATGAAGAGCATAACAATTATTGCTTTGTAGAGAACATTACTGAGGATGAGGGTGATGCAGAGATATTTATGCAAGAATTGACTAAGGGAAAGGTATTTCCGGTACATATTAGGGATTTAGTAGAGGATTATTTTTATTAATTTATTGTTTAACAAAGGAAAAGCTGGTAGGAAGCTAATCAGATAATGGTTAGCCTCCTACTTTTTTTGAAGCTAAGATTTTTGTATATTTTCGGCATCAGTAGGAAAATATAGATATATGAATTATTTAATATTCGATAGATATTCAGATGAATTTTAACATATAAGGAGGCTGGACTTGGAAAATAGAATAAATTCATCATGGATTACAAGCTTATTTGAAAAAAGCCAGGATGTAGTCGTTAGACAAATTAAAATAAATCAAAATAATATAACAGTCTATCTCTTTTGTGTAGATGGCTTAATTAATCAAGCTTTATTTGATGAAGCAGTATTTAGGTCCTTGAAGTTCGATCCATATTTGTCACATTGTGTAACTGAGAGAGCTATGATGGACTATCTGTTAGAAGGTGGAGCATATCATGTCTTTACAAGTGAAGAAGCTGATTATCAGAAGCTATTAAAGTCTGTACTTAGCGGTATGGTGGCTTTAATCTTTGATTCAGAGGAAAAAGCTATTGTATATGACATAAGGATGTTTGAGAAAAGATCCATACAAGAACCCTCAGAAGAAAACGTTATGAAGGGCTCAAAAGAGTCCTTTATTGAAGTCATGCGCATGAATACTGCTTTGATACGAAGAAGAATTAGATCAGAGCATCTAGTTGTAGAGAGTTTGACAGCGGGAAGGGTTTCCAAAACAGACATGTCTTTGGTCTATATAAGCAATATAGCAGATATGAATACAGTGAATAAGATACGAGAGAAAATTAATAGCATTGAAATTGATAATGTATCTACTCCAGCCTTCATAGAGGAGTTTTTAATAGAGAATAAGCATAGCATATTTCCCCAGATAATGTATACCCAGAGACCAGATCGGGTATCTGCTAATTTATCAGATGGAAGAGTAGCGCTAGTTGTGGATGGAATCCCATTTGTATATATTCTTCCCTGTCAGCTTCCCATGCTCATGCAGTCTCCAGATGATTATGCCAATCATTTTTTTATCGGATCATCATTAAGGATTATAAGATATTTGTCTATGATAGTTACCCTATTTTTACCTGCCTTTTATATAGCTGCTACAACTTATCAGAGTCAAATGCTACCTGTTCAGCTGGCCTTATCAACTCAAGCAGCCAAGCAAAATGTACCCTTTTCTTCAGCGTCTGAGGTCTTAGGGCTCCTTATATCCTTTGAGATTCTCATAGAAGCAGGGTTACGGCTTCCCAAGGCTGTAGGAACAGCCATGTCGATTTTAGGAGGTTTAGTCGTAGGACAATCAGCAGTTGCGGCGAATCTAGTGTCTCCTGCGGTTGTAGTGATAGTATCCTTGGCTGGAATATCGGGGTTTATTATGCCTAACCAGGATTTAAGTAGTGGTATTAGACTAACAAGATTTCTTTTGGCAGTTTTAGCCGCTCTAGCAGGCTTCTTTGGTCTAGCCATAGGGCTTATATTGATAATCACCCATTTATGCAGTCTTAATAACTATAATACAGCATATATTTGGCCCTTTGTTGATGTGGAAGAGAGAAATATAAAGGATACCTTATTTAGGTTTCCAATTAGATATTTTAAGAAAAGACCGGATGAGGTGGCAGCTCAAAATAAGATTAAGCAAGGAACCAAGAAGGATGGGCAGGAGGGTTAATATGAAGAAGCTAATTATTTTTTTATTTTCCCTTATACTATGCGGATGCAGCCATGATATGAATCGAAGAGAGATTGATGAAATAAATTTTATACATGTAATGGGTATTGATTATTCAGAGGGAGAATATGTCTTATCAGCTATATATAGCTCAAGTCAAGGGGCTGACCCTGAGAAGGGCTTAGCTGGTGATGAAGAAAGCTCAGAGGGAAGAGGGGCAACACCTTTTGAGGCTTTTCAAAACCTAAAACTAAAGAATAAAAAAACTGTATCTATTGCCAATACCGGCTATTTTCTTATAGGTGATAGGGCAGCCAGTAAAGGAATTGATGTATGCATTGACTTTCTATCAAGAGATGAGACCGTTAAGATGGAATCCCTACTTTTTATAGTTAAAGATATGAGGGCAGTAGATTTTATTAATGAAAGCTTTGAAAAGGGTCAAAATGTACATGAGGATCTAGAAGCGGTAGAGCAGAAACAGCAGGAGCTTGTTACTAGGAATGACAATACATTGGTTAATATACTTAATGCTTTGGAGAATGATATTACCTGCGGACTTATACCTTATCTAGTAGCAGATGAGAATTCCTTCTTACTTCAAGGCTATGCTGTATTCGATAAGCTCATATTGGTAGACTACCTTGATATGGATACATCCTCAGGTGTTAATTTTATTAAGAATATAATTAGAGCATATCCAATTTATCTAGAAGATAATATAGGCTTATCAATATCCTATTCAAAAAGCCGTATAAAATCTAAATTAACTAATAATGAGCTTAAGGTGATGATAGATTTAAGCTTTGAGACTATGGTTAAAGAGGTAAATACAGATAACAATATATTCACAGAGGAGGAATTAAATAGACTTACCAAGATGCAAAATACCTATATAGAAAACATAATCAAAAAAGCAACCAATTACTCTATTCATACTGGTAGAGATATTCTTCAGATAGCTAGATTGATGGAGAATCAGCATAATAAAAAATGGAGTGAAATAGAAGATGATTGGTCCAGTATGATTTCCACTATAGAATATGAATTTGATATAAAGTCACAGATAACAAAATCCTTTATTCTTGGTAGCAGATAAGAATTAAGAATATTATCTTTTATTTAGCAAGATATGACCGCGCTGCGCATAAGACTTGCTTAGAAAATATGGCAGCGCAGATGTGAGGTAAAAGCATGATTTATATTTTTGGAGGATTGCTCTTAATATCCTTTATTAAGCAAAAGGATGTGATATTAAATAAAAAAAGAAATCTTGTGCTTTTCTTATTGCTATCAGTTTGCGGTATAGCACTAGGAACAGTTCATATGATAAGTCCATATATTCCAAGCATTGCTTATAGCCTGGAAGGTATTCTACGGACATTATTAGTAAACCGCTAAAGCGGCAGATGGAGGTTACTATGAATGAGCAATTATCTATGAGGCAAATTGTTTTCATGTATCTGTTTATATCACTGTCCCCTGTACTTAGGCAGATACCAACAGCTTTAGCAGATGAATCGGGTAGAAGCGGATATTTAAGTCCCTTCTGGTCTGTCTTTCTTATATTACCTCTTGCCTCTATTATTATTTTACTTATAAAATCATTTCCCAGTCTTAATTTATATGAGATTATGGTACATCTTATAGGTAAGGTATTTGCCAAGTTAATTATAACGCTATATTTGGTTTGGATTATAGTGTTCCTGACTGCTAAAATGAATATTTACTCTTTGACATTACAGTTTACATTGATGCCTAAGACTAGGTCTGACTTTTTTATGCAGATAATGCTTATATTAGTTTTTTATGCTCTTCTTAGGGGAAGTAAGACTATATTCAGGTTTTCTGAATTTTCCTTAGGCCCTATACTTTTACTCATAGGAATACTATTTGCATGTGCAATTACTAGACTTAGAACAGACTATCTCTTACCTGTTTCTACTATAAATTTACCATCGACCATAAAAGCCTCAACGAGCGTTATTGCTGTTGGTGGTAATATGATTATTGCTTTGTTTTTTGCTGATAAGCTTGGTATATCTCTTACGAAAAAGCAGGTAAAGAAGTTTTGGTTTGGAGCAATATTTTTTATTATATTTAGTTTTGTTATAACTGTTTTTACATTCGGCATCACAGGAGCAGGACTAACAGCAAGGCTTCCATTTCCTTTTTATATAACAGTTAAGAGTATATCATTCTTTAACATATTTGAACGCTTTGAAGTTATTGTAACCTTAATATGTATACTATCTGATTTCATTACCATATGTATATCTTTCATAATATTAATGAAGTTAATTCAATGGCTCTTTGGATTAGAGCAGGTATGGTTTTGCTTCCTACCCTTAGCAATTATTGTTTATTACTTTTCATATTTTTTAAGCTCTACACAATTTGAATTTAACTTTTTATACAGATATATTATTGTGAATATGAATTTATTATTTCAATATATTATTCCCTTCCTCTTGGGGCTGATTTGTTTACTTAAGCGAAAATATATTAAAAAGCAATATTGATTATTATTCGTATATATGTATCCCAATATTATCGTCATCATAATCATAAATCTGGTGCTTAATATAGTCTTCAGCAACAGGATCAATGAAATTATATACCCTGTGGTATTCCTTTGTTTCAGGGTCTTTGACGGTTTCACTGCGGTTCTTATATAGGAATTGGATTAAATCATAGCAATCAATCCATATTTCATTAACGCTTTCTTTCTGTGATTCGTCAAAAATTAATTGCAGGCCGAAATGAAGATGAGGTGTTCGGATATTGCTTACATTTTCCTTTCTACTATAACCGGTCCTGCCAAGATATCCTATTACATCACCGGCCTGTACCACGCTACCTATTTCAAGAGATTTATTGAAGGGAAAGTTTTGTCTAAGATGGGCATAGTAGTAGTAGCGTTTTTTATCAAAGCTTCGTATTCCTATTCTCCATCCTCCATATTGGTTCCAGCCAAGTGCTTCTATATAGCCGGATTCAGTAGCGATAATAGGAGTGCCTACCTGCCCCATCATATCATGACCAAGATGTTTTCTTTTAAAACCATAGCTCCTTGAAACTCCAAAGTCATCAAAATGACTATAGGGATAGAATTTTGCGATGGGTAGAAAGGCTTTTAAGCCATATTTTTCTTCCCATCGTTTACCATTTGGAGCACTTTCATCCTTTACCTCAATCTTATATTCCCCCACCATACCACCAAGGACAGCGGAATATGCCTCATAATAATAATCATAATATTTCATCTCCTTGGTTAATTCATCCATAGTCTCTTTTTTGGAGCTAAGCTTTTCTGCCAGGTCTGTCATATGTTTTTCCTTATATCTTGAAAAATCACCACCGTACCTGGCTCCAAGATAGGCCAGTAGCTCTATCCAGTTCAAATGTACCTCGCAATCCACAGTTTCCACGTCATATCGATATGCTCTATCAAGAGCCTTATGGCTAACATCGAAGCTAACCCATTTAATATAATTCTTTTCTGTATCATATATTGAGGTGTACATTGAGGCTTCCTGCTCAATGCCTTGCTTAATTAATACTGATGAAAAAATTAGCAAAAGTATTAGCTCACATATTACAATTTGCTTAGCCTTAAAATTTGATAACATAGACAAGATTCCCTAACTTAAAACTCGTAATATCTTATGAGTTTTTCTTGTCTTTCATTCCCTTTATTCAAAAATGTCGTTTTTATATTTCTTATGAAATTTTAAATATATATTTATATCATCCTTTGTACTATCAAATGTAGCAAGCATTACTTCATTAATATCTATAATGTTTTTCTGTCTTAGTTGCTTTATCAGCCATGTTTCATTTTTACCTGTGCTTTGAAGATTTCCTTTCATAATACGCCCATCTATAATTACATTAGCCATAGGTGTGTTTTGTACTGGATTAATATTTAAGTCCTCTGGGATAACAGGTCTAGTGCTTGCAATAGGTAGAATGCTTATTTTACCATTGCTTTCTAGATATATAGTGTGAATCTCTTCCAGATCATAATAACCCATAATCCTACATTCTGCTAACAATTCACCAATGTCTAGTTTGGCATACAAGAGGTTTTTCTCATATATTTGACCTTTTTGATATAGCAACAAGGCTTGTCCCTGAAAAAATCTCCTCAATATAATGGACTTACAGGTCAAAAAATTTATAGTAACTGTAAATAAAGATAAAAATGTCATAGATAACAAAGGCTCAATCAGGTTGTCAGTGGACATGGCTGCCATCTCACCGGCAATTGAACCTATGGCTATACTACTGATATAATCAAACATACTAAGCTGTGCCATTTCTCTGTTACCCATTAGCTTTGTCAGGATAAATAAAGACCCTAAAGATATTAAGGATGATATTAAAACTCTACCAATCTCCATATTCCTCCTAGATAAACTATAATAATACAAAACATACTACGGAGGAATTCTCCTCCTAGATAAACTATAATAATACAAAACATACTACGGAGGAATTCTCCTCCTAGATAAACTATAATAATA